>NZ_MDCO01000009.1:0-300000 GCF_001746205.1 Brachyspira hampsonii | reverse complement strand
TTGTAGTTTCTATAACATAATCTATAGGAAAAGTAAAACTTTGACCTTGAGTATTAAATACATTGAAAGATAAATATCTGTCTTCAGGAAGCTGTTTAAAATATGCTTTTATATAAAGTTTTTTACCTAAAGATCTGTTAAATGTATCCTCTAATATAATACCGCTTTTATCATAATTAGCAGTATTTCCATAAGAAGTATCTATCAATTTATATGCCGTATTTGTTCTTCCTTCTCTTACATAAAATGCATATTCTCCGTTATCGCCTCCGGAGTAGTACAAATAAAATGCATACAGATCTCCTTCTTTTTCTACATTTCTAAGTGTTATAGTAGGTGTTGAAATATCAGCATTATTTGCCTTTAATATTATTTCATTATTTATTAAGGTATTATTATTGATATCATAAGCCTCTAAAATAAGACTAATATTATCCCTTAAAGTAAATAAAGAATTATTATTTCTATTATCTAAATAGATATTTTGAGGAATAAATATTTTAAATACTTCTCCAAGTTTATAATGATAATCGCTTTCTTTTATTCTAACTATAGAATTAGAATTGCCGCTGTTATCAATATAAAGATAGGAATTAAATCCGTCTTGTCTTTTTAATTGTATTTTATATCCATATACATTCGGCTTTTTCTTTAAATAAAGCTGATAGCCATTTATAAATTTAACTATTTCTATATCGTTAGTACTGATTTCCAAAGAATAAGTATTTACAGCTATCTGACTATATAAATTTTCTAAAGTAGAAATGAATACTACCGATAAAATAACAAATAAATATTTATATCTTATGTTTTTCATGTTGATACCCTCTTACAAGTTATTATCGGTTTAGGATATCATAAACCTGCATTGTTATGTTAATTGAAATACAATATTTTTAATAATGAGTTTACATAATTATAAAATTGCATATATTACAAAATATTTTTTACTTCAATCACTTCGCTTGATTCCATGAAATTATTTATTGTTACTAATTTTATTGAATGAGTGCCGTCATTAAGTTCGGCATGGGCTATAAAATAATAATTGATTCCTTTTACAACTTGGTTTGCAGCATAAAGTTCAGGTGTATATTTTATATCTTTAATATCTTTAACTGCATTTTTAAATACATTGATAATATTATTAGCTTCTTTAGAATTTGATATATTAATTTTAGCTTCATCAGACGATGTGCATACTATGCCTCCAATACTGCCCTGACTGCTTTCTATTATCTTTTCTAATTTTACTATAGATATTTCATTTGAATTAGATACATTGCATATAATAATTTCATAATATGGAAGTGCTGAAGGATATGTTATTTCACTTCTGCAAATAAAAGCATAGTTTATACCATCACTTAACTGTTTACCAAGATAAAGCATTAACTCTCTTTTTACTCCTAATAGATTTTGCACTGTATTATCAAAAATTGTTTTAATATCTTCATCTACAGCATTTATCTGTTTAGGAGCAATATACCATTCTCCTGTTTTTAATGTTTTTTGATTATCTTGATTTAAATTGTCTGATATCTTTTCCGTTTTATCAGAGCATGATATTATTGAGATAAAAACAGCAAAAAGTATTAATATTTTTTTCATAATGTTTTCCCTTAAAATTATTAATTATATAGTTTATACACTAAATATAAATAAATACAATGTGAAAATAATATCTGAAAAGGATATGAAATAATTTTATTAAAAAATAATTCATCTTAGATGATTAGATATCAATATTATTAAAAATTATTATAATTCAATGATTTTTATCATTGAAATCATATATTGTCATAAAGAAAATAAAGATGCTGTATATATAAAAGAATTTAAAAAATAAATTTGAAATAATATATAAAAAGCAAATAAAAGGTTTAATATATTTTATTTAAGTAAAAAATAATAGATATTTAAAAGTTAAAGCTGATAATAAATAATACTTATTATCAGCTTTATTAATTAATATATTATGATAATTAATTATTTTTCTAATCTAGCTCTTAGAGTTTTACCCATTTCTTCATAACCTTTTTTACCGAGCATAGCAAACATATTTTTCTTATATGCTTCAACTCCAGGCTGATCAAAAGGATTAACTCCAAGCATATAACCTGAGATACCGCATGCTTTTTCAAAGAAATATAAAAGTTCTCCAATAGTGAAAGGAGTAATTTTATCAATATCTACTATTATATTTGGTACTCCTCCGTCAACATGGGCTAATACTGTAGCTTCCAATGCTGATTTATTTATTTCATGCAAAGTTTTTCCGTCTAAATAATTAAGTCCGTCTAAATCTGATGCCTCTTTTTGTATTTTTAAATCAATATCTTCTTTATCAACTCTTATAACAGTTTCAAACAATCCTCTTTTACCGTCCTGTATAAACTGACCTAAAGAGTGCAAATCGGTAGAGAAATCAACAGAAGCAGGGAATATTCCTTTTTTATCTTTACCTTCGCTTTCTCCGTATAATTGTTTCCACCATTCTGATATATAGTGCATTCTAGGTATATAATTAACCATTATTTCTGTGCTGTATCCTTTAGTATAAAGTGCATTTCTAAGCATAGCATATAACATAGAAGGGTTTTTCTTATAATCCATTTCTTTAGTTAATTTAGCCATAGCATCAAAACCTTTAACAAACTCTTCTATATTGATTCCAGCAGCAGCAATAGGTATAAGACCTACAGGAGTAAGTACAGAATATCTTCCGCCTACATCATCAGGTATAACAAAAGTTCTGTATTTATTTTCATTGGATAATGTTTTTAAAGCTCCTTTAGCCTTATCTGTAGTGGCTATTATTCTTTTAGCAGCACCTTCTTTTCCGTATCTTTTTTCAGCATATTCTTTAAGCATTCTGAAAGCTATAGCAGGTTCAGTTGTAGTACCGCTTTTTGATATTACATTAATGTAAAAATCTTTTCCCTCCAAATAATCAAGTAAATGCTTAAAATATTCACCGTTCATATTATGACCGGCATATACGATTTGAGTATTTCCTTTTTTAGCCTGAGAGAAAGGATTTAAAAATGATTCAATTACTGCTTTTCCGCCTAAATAAGATCCTCCTATACCAACTGATACCAATACTTCAGCATTTTCTCTTATTTCTTTAGCTAATTCATCAATTTCTTTAACCATTTTCAAAGCTTCAGTTGGTAAATTAACCCAGCCCAGAAAGTCATTACCAGCACCTTTTTTGTTTTCAAGAAGTTCATTTGCATATTTAGCATGTTCAGAAAGGTATTCTAATTCATGCTCTTGTAAAAATCCTAATACATTTTTATAATTTATAGATAGCATTTAATAACTCCATCATTTTATTTTAGTGTGTAAATTATACTATAATAATACCGAAAAATAAAGAAAATAATTGATAATTTCTTAAATAAAAATATTATAAAAATAGGATACAAATAGATGATTTTGTCTGGGCTTGAAATAGAAAAAAATCTTGGCAGAGATATAATAATAGAACCATTTAATAGAAAACAATTAAATTCAAATAGCTATAATGTGAAACTTCATAATAAACTTTTAGTATACAAAGATAAAATTCTGGATATGAAAAAAGCTAATGATGTAGAGGAGATAATAATACCAAAAAGCGGTTATGAATTAAAACCTAATGAATTATATTTAGGAAGAACTTTAGAGTATACAAGTACCAAAAATTTTGTTCCTATGATAGAGGGTAGATCATCTATAGGAAGACTTGGAATCTTTATTCATATTACTGCAGGATTCGGAGATGTAGGTTTTGCTGGATATTGGACTTTGGAAATTTTCTGCATAAAGCCTATTATAATATATCCTAATGTAGAAATAGCTCAGCTTTATTATCACACTATAGACGGAGAATATGAAGAGTATACGAGCAGTAAATATCAGAATAATACAGATGTTCAGCCTAGTATGCTTTATAAGGATTTTAAATAAACTATGTTTAAAAATTTATTTAACTCCCCACCCTTTAAAGTTTAACACTTTATTCTGCAATAAAAACTTTCTTTGTATTTATTGCTTCTTTAGTAAAAGCATGCCCGCCCAAGCGTTTATTAAATGTGAAGATTTATTTAACGCACGGTTAACTAAATTTTATATGTAATTGAAGTTGAATTGATGATTTTGTTTATGTTTATAATTATATTCTGCGTGCGTTATTATAGTTAAAATTTTAAATAAAACTAGGGTGGGGGTTATAATAAGAGAATAAATCTTATATAGATAATATAATTTAAAATATAAATATAAAGTAAAATAACCTAGAGGGTGGGGAATGTAATAAGGTTTTAAGATTAAATTACATACCCCGCCCTTTATACTTTTTACTTTTTACTTTATTTGACTTTTTAATTCTATTTATATTTTATACTTATACATAAAAAATGATACCCACCCAAGCTATTTTTTATTTTATGGACTTTAACAGCACGCGGTAAATAGATTTTAAACTTATAGTATAAATTTTTATTATGACTAGATTTATTTTTTATAGCTGGTTTAACGCGTGGGCTTAAAATCTAATTATATAAATTAAATAATGAAATATTATAAATATTTATTTATATGAATACCAAAAGCAAATTTGATATACCATTTTCAGAAATTCCTATCATAGAATGAACAGAATGCGGTCTTACTCTTATAATGTCGCCTTCTTCTAAATCTACGATTTCTTCTTCTACTATATATCTTACTTTGCCGCTTAATACTATTACCATCTCTTCGGAAGGATGTTCATGATATGGTATTAATTGATTAGACTTTTGTGCAATGGCATAAACAGTATACCCTTTATCAGATAAAGTTTCTATCAATCTTTCATCATCTTTTACACAGTCAAATTCTCTTTCAGTTGTTGATTTGTAATAGTATTGTTCAGTCATTGTACACCTCATTATTATAGTATAATTTCGGCTTGCAACCTCTTAAAATTGAATTTATAAAAAAATAGCCAAAATCAATATGGTATTTTCATATCATGTTCTTCCATTTGTTAATTAAATTCATAGCATCAATAGGGGTAATATTATTTATATTTAATTCTTTAATTTCTTTTTCTATTTCGCTTTCTTTTATTTTTTCTTCTATATTATCATTATTTGTATTGTCATAAAATGGTAGTATATCCTTTGATTTTTGAGTATTTAATTCTATATTTTCAACCTGTATACTAGCATCAGTTTCAAGTTTTTTTAGTATTTCGCCCGCTCTTTTTATCACTTTATTAGGAGCTCCAGCTATTTTTGCTGCATATATTCCGTAGCTTGACTGTGCTGCACCTTCTGTAACTTTTTTCATAAATATTATTTCATCTTTATATTCTTCAACTAATACTTTATAGTTTTTTACACCTTCTAAATCTTCAAGCATAGTAAGTTCATGGTAATGCGTAGCAAATAATGTTTTAGCTTTTTTATTTTCTTCATGAACTAAATATTCTACTATAGCCCAAGCAATAGAAAGCCCGTCATAAGTAGAAGTTCCTCTTCCTATTTCGTCCATTATCACAAGGCTTTTGTTTGTACAATGATTAAGTATATATGCTGTTTCATTCATCTCTACTAAGAATGTACTCTCTCCTCTTGCAATATTGTCGCTTGCTCCTACACGCGTAAATATTCTATCAACTATAGATATCTTAGCACTTTCGGCAGGTACGAATGATCCAATCTGAGCAAGAAGCACTATTAAAGCGGTTTGTCTTAAATATGTACTTTTACCGCTCATATTAGGTCCTGTAATTATAAGCATATGTTCATTTTTACTGTCCAAGTATGTGTCATTTGGAATGAAACTTTCTGTTTTTAGATTGACCTCTACAACTGGGTGTCTTCCTTCTTTTATATCTATTATTCCGTCATCTGTTATTATTGGCTTAACATAATTATCCTCTTTAGCAAGGCAGGCAAGAGAAGAATAAACATCTATTATAGAAATTACTTTAGCCATTTTTAATATTGAGTTTAAATATTCATTAGTTTTATTTCTTACATCTATAAATATATCATACTCCAAAGCATAACTTTTTTCATTAGCTTCATTGATAATAGTTTCATACTCCATTAATTTGCTTGTGGTGTATCTTTCACTTCCTATTAATGTTTGTCTTTTTATAAAATCGCTTGGTACTGATGAGGCATTTGCTTTGGTTACTTCTATATAATAACCTATAACATTATTGTAGCGTATTTTTAAATTATTAATTCCAGTATCTAATTTATAATTATGTTCAAGTTCTGATATCCAAGAGCGTCCCTCTCTTCTAGCTTCATTATATTTTTTTAATGTTTCATCATAATCATCTTTTATAATATCGCCTTCATTTATAACTATTTTAGGCTCTTCTAATATTGCACGTTCTATCAAATCAGTAATTATTTTTATATCATTAACCTCTTCAAAGTTTACATCCTCAAAATTGTTCATAGCAAGTTCGGTTATAACCTCAAGTGAAGTTACTAAAAATCTTTTTAATGATACAAGCTCTTTAGGGTTAATCCTTGAAAGTGCTAGTTTTGATGCAAGCCTTTCTATATCTCCAATATCCTGAAGTAAATCTCTTATTTTATACATAAACTTTTGATTTTTATAGAAAAACTCCACATTATCAAGTCTTTTATTTATATCATTAATATTTAATAATGGCTCTACTATTATTCTTTTTAAATATCTCGCTCCCATAGAAGTTTTTGTTCTGTCTATAGTGTCGAACAATGTCATTTTATTATTATCATTTCTTATTGTTTCTAATATTTCCAAACTTGCTATTGTGGCATAGTCTAAAGTCATTGAATCTTTTCTATTATATAGTGTAATATTGGATATATGTTCAAGTGAAGTTTTTGAAAGCTCTTGAATATAAAATATTGTTGAGCCTAAAAGCGATATTAAAAGAGGTTTTTCTTCTATACCAAAACTTTTTAATGATACTGTTTTGAAATGATTAGTTAATGTTTTGTATGCATAGGAGTATTCAGCCGTATAATTTGCTGTTGTACTATAAAATATATTTGAAAACTTATTTTTTATCTCTTTTATAATTATACTTTCTGAAACGGATTCTATAGTCATAATTTCTTTAGGAGAAAATCTTATAATCTCTTCTGTAAGTTCATTAATAATTTCTTTTACAGCTTCATTTTGATTTTCTAAGTTAGAATTTATTTCTGAAGCATAAAGCTCTCCTGTAGAAATATCGCATATAGATATAGCAGCATTTTTCTCGCTTTTTGAAACTATTATAGAAGCTAGATAATTGTTGCTTTTGGATTCTAAATATTTATTTTCTGAAATAGTACCAGGTGTTATAACCTGAGTAACTTCCCTTTTTACAATGCCTTTTGCTGTTTTTGGGTCTTCCATTTGATCGCATATAGCAATCTTCATTCCAGATTTAACTAATTTTGATAAATAATTGTCTATAGCATGATAAGGAACTCCAGCCATAGGAACATTAGCTCTTTTTGTAAGAGTAAGTCCTAATATATCAGACACCACTTTTGCATCATCAAAAAATACCTCGTAAAAGTCTCCCATTCTAAAAAGAAGTATACTGTCATTGTATTTATCTTTAATTTCTTTATACTGCCTCATCATAGGTGTGAGTTTTTGATTTTCTTCTTTTTCGCTTCCAAAAAATGTTTCCTGCATTATATTTATCCGTTTATAATTTTTTTGATTAGTATAATATATTTTTATTCTTTAATCAAATTTGAATTTTATTTGCTTTATATGATTATAGTATTTGACAAAGAATAAAAATTCATTATAATAATTTTATGGAATTGAAATCAAACAATAAAAATTTTAATGTACTTAATGATTACTTTGTACGCTATCTTTTAGGTTCTATTGGAAATGAAGATATTCTTGAAAATATAGTTAATTGCGTTCTTAGAGATTCAGGCTTTCAAGAAGTACATAATTTAGAAATAATTAATCCTCATAATCTTCCTGAAAATATTAATCTTAAAGAATATGTTCTTGATGTTAAAGCAATTACTAAAGATAATAAAAAAATTATTATAGAAATACAATTATCTGGAAATATAGATTTTGTAAAAAGGATATTTTATTATATATCAAAAAATATTGTTAGTGAATTAAATGAAATGAATCTTATGATATTATCAGTCAGGTAATAAGTATTAATTTTGTGAATTTTAATATGGACTTTTATGATGAAGGTAAGGCACACAGATGTTTTAATCTTATAGATACTTAAAATCATCAGGTATCATTAGATATGATGCAAATGCATATAATAGAAGTACCAAGATTTATAAAGGTACTTAATAATTCAAATATAGATGATATCAAGAGAAATAAGATATTATCTTGGATAGAGTTTTTTACAGTTAAGGATTTAAATAAAGAAGTTAAAGACAAATTAAAGGAGGTCAATGATATCATGCCTAAAGTAATAGATAAATATGAAAGATTTATATCAAGTGAAAAAGAAATGGAAGTTTATAATGCTAGGGATGCTTTTTTATATGGACAAACTTTAATGTTAAAGAGGGAGAGAGAGGAAGGAATAAAAGAGGGTATAGAACAAGGTATAGAAAAGGGTGAAAAAAATAAAGCTTTAAGCATAGCTAAAAGCCTTAAAAAATCTGGTTTAGATATTAAGTTTATCAGTAATAATACAGGTTTGAGTATAGAGGAAGTAGAAAATTTATAATAAAAAATATCTATATATATTTATAGAAAATGTTTTTTATAAAAATAAAAAAAATAAGGAAAAAATATGAAAATATTAGTTATAGGCTCAGGTGCCAGAGAGCATGCCATTTGCAATAATTTGAGTAAAAATGAAAGAGTATCAAAAATATATTGTGCCTTAGGTAATGCTGGAACAGCCAGAGAAGATAAATGCGAAAATGTCAAAATTTCTGCTATAGATGAAATATTAAATTTCGCCAAAAAAGAAAATATTGATTTAACTATTGTAGGAAGCGAAGAGATGCTTGTATACGGAATAGCTGATAAGTTTGAAGAAAACGGATTAAAAATATTCGGACCTAATAAGCAGGCTGCTATACTTGAAGGCTCCAAAGTTTATGCTAAAAATTTCATGAAAAAATATGGTGTAAAAACTGCTGAATATGAAACATTTACAGAATATAGTAAAGCGAGTGAATATTTAAATAAATGCAGTTATCCTATAGTTATAAAGGCGAGCGGACTTGCTTTAGGTAAAGGCGTTTTAATATGCCAAGATAAAAAAGAGGCTCAAAATGCCTTAGAAGATATAATGGTTAAAAAAATATTTAAAGAAGCTGGAGATGAAATAGTAATAGAAGAGTTTTTGGAAGGTGTTGAAGCATCTATACTTTCAGTAACCGACAGCAATGTTATAATACCTTTTATATCTGCTAAAGATCATAAAAAGATATGTGATAATGATACTGGAAATAATACAGGAGGAATGGGAGTTATTGCTCCTAATCCATATTATACAAAAGAAGCAGAAGAATTATTTATAAAAGATATATTAGAGCCTACACTTAAAGGTATAAAGTCCGAAAAAATGTCTTTTGCAGGCATAATATTCTTTGGTATTATGATAACAAAAAAAGGTGTATACTTGCTAGAATATAATGTAAGAATGGGAGACCCTGAAACTCAGGCAGTGCTTCAGATTTTAGATACTGACTACTTATCTATTATAGAATCAGCTATGAAAAGAGACTTATCAAGTTTAAATATCAAATGGAAAAACAAACATGCATGCTGTGTTGTAATGGCATCTGGCGGATATCCAGCAAGCTATAGCAAAGGATACAAAATAGAAGGCATTGAAAATATAAAAGGTAAATGTTTTATTGCTGGTGCCAAAATAGATGAAAATAATAATATTGTTACTGACGGAGGACGAGTTCTTAATGTTGTTAATATAGCGGATACTTTAGAAGAGGCTAGAAAGTTAACTTACGAAGATATAGAGAAAATAGATTTTAAAGATAAATACTATAGAAAAGATATAGGATTAATAAAATAAATATTTTAAAAATTAAATTGACTAATATAATGAATTTTATAATTTTGGGTTTGTATTAAGAAATATAATACTTAATATAAACCCAAAATCTTATATTATTCTCTTACAATATTTACAGATGGATCTAAATTTAAAGCAGTTCTCCAAGTCTCATCTGAAGCTGTACTGCTTGATGGTATATATACTGTTTTTAAACTGCATCCTACAAATATATTATTTGCAATAATCATTGATGAAAGATCATTATTTAAGAATCTTACACTTTCCAAATTTTGGTCATAATAAAAAGCATATTTTTCTATTACCTTTACAGATGCAGGTATAGTTATTGTATTTAATAAATTACAGCTTTCAAACATACTATCAGATATGGTATATAAATTATTAGGTAATTTTATGTATGTTAAATTATCGCAGTCGTGGAATGCTGATTTGCCTATAGAAGTTACAGAATCAGGAAGTTCTATACTTTCAAATCCGCATAATGAAAATGCTAACTCATCTATAACATTTAATGAATTAGGTAATTTCAAAGTTTTTAAATCATGACATCCCACAAATCCTCTTCTGCCTATCTTGGTTAATGTATCAGGAAGATTTATATTTGTTAATCCCGGACAATAAAAAGAATATTCACCTATCTCTGTTATTGTATCTGGAAGTATTATTTTTTTTACTGATTTATTAATAGCATTTGCTCCCAATAAATAATCTTGTATTTTATTGTTAGGAAAATCTACATATTTTAAAGATACTTCAATTTCTATGTTTTCCAAAGAAATATAATCAAGCATTTGAGTAATTGAACTCCAAATATCATATTTTTTAGTTGATGTTCCTTTAAATATTAATTTATATTTTCCATTATTGTTATTAGCATATCGTACTAATGCTTCTTCCATATTTTGAGTATTAGCCTCATCTATTTCTAGTCCGTACTCCAAATATTCTAAATATTCATCATTAATATAATTATTATTATATGATGCAGGAGTGATGCTGTTTCTGCATGATAAAAATAGCGGTATTAATAGTATTATAGTTAATAAGATTATTTTTCTCATATTAATATTATAACAATTATTTAGAATTATTGCCAATAAAAATATAATTATTATTATAAATTTGTTTTTTACTTATACTGAATCCCGCCCTTTAGGCTTTTTGAATTTATATTTTATTTTTGTATTATATTTCTTTTTTGTTTATAATTGAAATTACAGCACCCACCCAAAATTTTATTAAGTTTATAATCTCTTAACCGCACGCAGAGTGATACTATAATTACAGATGAATTAATAATAACAATTTAAATTATATAAAAAATTTTGCTTACCGTGCGTTGAATGTATTTTTAAATTTAGTATGTATAGAATAATGAAAAACTTCTTAATTTATATACGCATTAATTTTTGATTTTATTTTTTTAAAGTTAATTCTTGATTAGAAAAATCATAAAACTTTTTGTTATTGTTTATTTGAATTAATCTAACTTAGTAAGTAATACATGTTTTTCAAGCTAAAATATGTTATATCTATATCGCTTAAACAAAATTTGCTTTTTTTAAAGTTTGACAAAAGTTAATTTTTATTAGATAATATAATGTCAATAAAAATTTGTCAAAAAATTAATTAAAGGTATTGTTTATGTTTTCTTATGTTGTTAGAAGATTATTAGTATCACTTTTAACCCTTTTTGTTATAGTAACTATAACATTCTTTTTGATGCACACAGTACCGGGGGGACCTTTTGTAGGAGAAAAGCCTCTTAGTAAGGTTGCTCTTGAAAACTTAAATAGAAAATACGGGCTAGATAAACCATTAATAGTACAGTATGGTAATTATCTAAATAATGCTTTAAAAGGTGATTTAGGTACATCACTTACTAAAATAGGACAGTCGGTTTCCGGAACTATTATAAGAGCTTTTCCAGTGTCATTTAGGCTTGGAATATTCAGTATGTTTATTTCTACTACTATAGGGGTATTATTTGGAATAGTTGCGGCATTGAGGCATGGTAAATTTGTAGACAGGGCTGTAATGGTGGCAGCTACTTTGGGTATAGCAGTGCCTAGTTTTGTAGTTGCTACAGTTTCTATTATAGTATTTTCTGTAAAGCTGAAACTTCTTCCTGCTTATGGTTTTGATTCTTTTGCTCAATATATAATGCCCGGATTTGCTTTGTCTTTTAGTTCTTTAAGTTTTATGGCTAGGCTTATGAGAAGTTCTATGCTTGATGTTATTCATCAGGATTATATAAAAACAGCAAGGGCTAAAGGTATATCAAGAAGCATAATAATATTTAAACATGCCTTAAGAAATGCTATTATACCAATAGTTACTTATATAGGACCTCTTGCAGCAGGAATACTTACAGGTTCATTTGTAGTTGAGAAAATATTTAATATACCGGGACTTGGAAGATACTTTGTTGAAAGCATAACACAAAGAGATTATCCTACGATATTAGGTGTTACTATATTTTACGGGGCTTTTTTAATAGCTATGAATTTCTTGGTTGACTTATCTTATGGTATTATAGACCCTAGAATAAAAATACAGGATTAACTATAAGGGGGAGAGTATAATGGAAGAGAGTTTGGATAAATCATTATTTGTTAAAGCTACCGATGAAGAAAAGGCTTCAGCTGAAGTAAAAAGAGAGAGTGTAACATATTGGCAGGACGCATATAGAAGATTTAAGAAAAATAGAGTTGCTTTAGTATCTATTATAGTTATTGGTATTATAGCAGTTCTTTCTATTATTATACCTATAGTTTCAGAATATGGATATGCTCAGATAAACAGAGGAGTAGAAAATAGCCTTCCTACTTTTGAGCACCCATTCGGTACTGATACTTTGGGAAGAGATTTGCTTGTAAGATGTATGATAGGAGCTAGAATTTCGCTTTTAATAGGTATAGTATCAGCTACTTTAGTTGTAATAATAGGTATAGTTTATGGTTCTATATCAGGATATTTCGGCGGGCTTACTGACAGTATTATGATGCGTATAGTTGATATAATAAGTGCTGTTCCTACACTTTTGGTAGTTGTATTATTATCAGTTGTACTTAAAGCTCCTATGGATAAATTATTTTTGCAAAATGAATCATTAAGAGGTATAGGTCTTTTAGGCCCTGGACTTTTCAGTATATTTATAGTTATATCTCTGCTTTATTGGACTAATATGGCAAGAATGACAAGAGGGCAGATTTTGGCATTAAAGGGGCAGGAGTTTGTAACTGCAGCCAGAGCTTTGGGTACTCCTCACAGCAGAATAATTTTCAAGCATTTAATCCCTAATGCTATGGGTGCTATAATAGTATCAGCTATGGTTCAGATACCTAATGCTATATTTGTAGAGGCTTTTTTAAGTTTCTTAGGTTTAGGAGTTAGTGCCCCTATGGTTTCACTTGGATCTCTTACTTCTAATGCGGTAAGCGGTGTTTATTCTTATCCTTATCAGCTTCTTTTTCCTGCTGCTTTGATAAGTATTATAATACTTTGTTTTAATTTGGTTGGAGACGGATTAAGAGATGCATTAGACCCTAGAATGAAAAACAGATAAAGAAGTTTATAAAGGCGGTATACAAATGGAGAATAATCATTTATTAGAAATAAAAAATTTAAGCGTATCTTTCTTTACGCCTCTTGGAGAAGTTAAGGCTGTTAATAATATTTCTTATAATTTGGATAAATCTAAAGTTTTGGGTATAGTAGGGGAGTCTGGAAGCGGTAAGAGTGTTTCCGCTTATTCTATTATGGGACTTATTGATGAACCCGGTAAAATTATGAATGGGGAGATACTTTTTGAAGGTACTGATTTGATAAAACTTTCAGAGCATGAAAAGAAAAAAATCAGAGGAGACTCAATCTCTATGATTTTCCAAGACCCTATGACTTGTCTTAATCCTGTATACACCATAGGCAATCAATTAATGGAAGCCTTGACTACGCATCAAAAAATAAACAAAACTGATGCAGTAGAAAAAATAGTTGAACTTCTTACATTGGTTGGTATTAATGAGCCTAGAAGAAGAATAAAACAATATCCTCATGAGCTTTCAGGCGGTATGCGTCAGCGTATAATGATAGCTATGGCACTTGCTGGGAGTCCTAAAATACTTATAGCTGATGAGCCTACAACTGCACTTGATGTTACTATACAGGCACAGATACTAGAGCTTATAAAAGATATACAGAAAAAAATACAAATGGCTGTTATACTTATTACTCATGATTTTGGCATTGTAGCTGACATGGCAGATGATATTATAGTAATGTATGGAGGAGGTATAGTTGAACGCGGAACTGTTTATGATATATTTGAGCGTCCTAAACACCCTTACACATTGGGGCTTTTGAAATCACTTCCGCGTATTGATATAAAGCAGGATAGGCTTATCCCTATAGAAGGAACACCTATTGACCTTTTAAATATGAAATCAGGCTGTCCTTTCAGCACCAGATGCGAAGAATGTATGAAAGTATGTATTGATAATAAGCCTCCTATAACAGAGTTTGAGAAAGGACATTTTTCAGCCTGCTGGCTTCATCAAATGCCTAAATAATTTTTTATTTAATGATAAAACAGTAAATATAGTAAATAAAAGAGAGTTTTTATGAAACCTTTAATAGAAATACAAGATTTGAAACAACATTTTAAAATCAAAGGCGGATTCTTTGGAAGAAGCATACAAACAGTAAAGGCCGTTGACGGAGTATCTTTTACCATAAATAAGGGAGAAACTTTCGGACTTGTTGGAGAGTCTGGAAGCGGAAAAACTACTTTGGGAAGAACTCTGCTTCATCTATATAAACCTACAAGCGGAAAAATCTTTTTTAATGGCGAAGAAGTTAATAATGAAAACTACCGTAATTATGCTAAAAAGATGCAGATAATCTTCCAAGATCCTTATGCCTCCCTTAATCCTCGTATGACTGTTGAAGATATAATAGGGGAAGCTCTCGATGTACATAAACTATATTCTACAAAAAATGAAAGAAGGGAAAAAATTATTAATCTTCTTAAACTTGTAGGGCTTAATGCAGAACAGGCTCAGAGATATCCTCATGAGTTTTCAGGCGGACAAAGACAGCGTATTGGTATAGCAAGAGCCTTAGCAGTTAATCCGGAGTTTATAGTTTGCGATGAGCCGGTATCTGCATTAGATGTATCTATACAGGCACAGATTATAAATATGCTTTATGATATGCAGCAGGATATGGGGCTTACTTATCTTTTTATAGCTCATGATTTGGCAGTGGTGCGTCAGATATCAAAGAGAATAGGTGTTATGTATTTGGGCAATATTGTAGAGCTTACAGACAGCGAATCATTATATACAAAATCGCTTCACCCTTATACTCAGTCTTTGATTTCTGCAATACCTATATCAGAGCCTTCTATAGCTAAAACTAAACAGAGAATAATACTTTCCGGTGAAATACCTTCTCCGATCAATCCTCCTTCGGGCTGCAAGTTCAGAACAAGATGTCCTAAAGCTGAGGCTGTTTGTGCTGAGAAAGTGCCTGAGTTTAGAGAAGTAGAAAGCGGTCATTATTGTGCTTGTCATTTAGTTTAGCATTTTGTCGGAAAAAATTAAAATGAAAAAATTGTTTATTATTTCTATATTTGCAGCAGTTGTTTCTTCAATATTTATACATTTTTATGCTTTTAATAAAACAGCTATTTATATAGATCCTATATACCATTTATATGATATGAAGCAGTATTATGAAACAAAAACTATACCTGTTGTAGGAAATAGACTAACAAATCCTTTAGATGTAAGAGATAATACTACTTATGCAAGAATACCGGGCGGATTTTATTATATACTTTATTTATTATGTTATACTTTGGGAGGAGCATCTATTACCGGTGCTAGAATTATTTATATAATACTTTGTGCTTTAATACTCATTATATTTTTGTTTTGGGTATATAAAAAGTTTTCTCTGTACTTATGTGCAGTTTTGTCAGCATTAATTCTTACTAATGGCTATGTTATGTTTTCATCAAATGATTTTTGGAATCCTAATATACCATTGATGCTTTCTTTTATACTGTTTATAATGTTTTCTGAATATGTATCAAATAATGATGATAAATTAGCTTTTACATCTGCAATGATGATTTTTCCTATAGAAGCATTAATGGCTCAGGGTCATATTGCTGTATTTTTCTCTGTTGTTCCAACTACTATTATTTATCTTATAATAAGATATAAGAGAACTTTAAAATATATTAAAGCTCATTTGCTTGGTGTATTTATTGCTTTTTTAACTTATTTGCCTTATTTGGTTTCAGAGATAAAAAATGGATTTTTTAATATGAATTTAATGCTGAATATGCAAAGTTCTTCTGTGTTTAAAGGTCTTCCTCAAGTTTATTCTATACTTATTTTTCCTACAAATGAGATTTCTGTCTTATATGGTACTAATTCAACACCTGTAAATTATTTTTGGTTTAGTGAAAATACTTTTATTATAGGTATGATATTTTTAGCTATTACTGCTGTTATTTCTTTAGCAGCATTTATATATTCTATAATATTTCTTATTAAATCAAGAAAAAGCGAATCAAAAATCCCAACATATATTATTGAAAGAGAAGGCTTTATATTTTATTTACTATTTATACCAGCCACTTGTTTTACATTTTTTATATTTAAATCAGTACCAGGTACATTCAGATACTTATATGGAATATTTGCTTTTTCTTTTATAACTATAATAATATTATTTAATGAATTATTAAAAAATAAGAATAAACTGCTTATGATTTCTATAATACTTATCACATTAAATAGTATAAATATGGGTTTTTTACATTTGACAAGATATTATAATTTATTTGAAGCTCCATATACAGAGAATAAATTTAGAAATATATTAACTGCTATATCTAAAGATGCTGAAGGCAGAGCTTTTAAAATAATACCTTATGATGAGAATTATTTTGATAATATGAAGCTAGCTTATTTTCCAAATTTAGATTGGAATAGAGATGATAATTCAAAACTAGTATATTTTATTTATTATGAGGTTGAAAATATAAGGCTAAAAACAACAGGTAAATCAAAACCTTATGATGATATATTAAATAATTTACCTACTGATGCCGAAATGATTTCCGGTGATGATAAGCTGAAAGTTTACAGATATGTAGAGAATTGATTTATTAGGATTAAATATGAGTGATGCAAAATTAAATGTTTTATTAAAATTGTTAATTGTATTATCTATTATAATAAGTTTAATATCCAGCTTTTATTTTCAAAAAGATTATTTTTTATCTAATGATAATGAACAGCATTTTTATGAGATGAGAACAGCTCATGATAATAAAGAAATTCCGCATACAGGTGCAAGATTAGTTACAAGCGGACTTTTAGTTGATGATATAGCAAGAGTTCCGGGAGCTGGGTTTTATTCTAAATTTTTACTATTATTTAATTTGGGCGGAGAAAATTATTATACCGCTAGAATTATTGATGTTAGTTTATATTTATTAGTTTTATTTATATTTTTAATTTGGATTTATTTTAGATTTGGTTTTGTTTCTGCTGCAATTATGACATCATTTATGGCAGTTAACTGTATTATATTTGAAGCTGTTACTTCTTTTACTAATCCTAATCCTGTCGTAATGTTTTCATTTTTGTTTTGTATGTTTTTTGTAGAGTACTTGAGAGATGAAAAATATTCAAAAGTTTTTGCTTCACTTTTATTTCCTGTTTTAGCTATTATGGGGCAATTTCATTTTGCTGTATATTATGGTATAGTTCCAACTCTATTAGTTTATTTAATCATTAAAAGGGATTATTCTAAAAAATATTTTAAATATTTAGCTTTAGGAGTATTCATATCATTTTTATTGTATTTACCGTATTTAATAGCTGAGATTCAAAATGGATTTAATAACTCTTTAAAGATGATTAATTTATCAAAAGGTTATACTGTACCATTTTATAAACGCTTCCCTCAAATATATGCACAAATAATATTTCCTACTTTTACATTAAATAAATTTGATGTGAAAACAGCATTAACATATTGGGGTATATTTAGTCCTATAGTGATAATTACAATAATAGTTTCTCATGTTATAGTAATTGCTTCTTTTGTATATTCTATTATGTTTTTATATAAGAAGGATTTATTTAGAGGTAAAAGATTTAAAAATGATGCTGTATTAAAAGAAGTATTATTCTTTTATTTTTTGTATATACCTGTGGCTATACTTTGTCCTATGATTTTAAAAGGTAAAGGAGGCGGATATGTTTATCATTTTTCTATGTTTGCATTATCTTTCTTTACTATTTTATTATTTACAAATTATTTATATTATGAAAAGACTAAATTATTTAATTTGTTAATAATATTTATGTTTATTCATATTCTGGCAGTTCCTTGGCATTATTATAAACAAAATGACTATTTTTCTTTGATAGGTAAAAAACAAAGGCTTACTTATGATATTGTAAAAAACATGGCTAAAGATGCTGATGGAAAACCTTTTACTCTGTATTCAAGAAATATTTTTAATTATGCTATGAATTTATTTTTAACTAAAAAAGAAAATGCTTATACTAATCAAGATTATAAAATAGAATATTTAATAACAGAAAATACAAATTCATCATTGTATGCCAAAGATGATAGTAATATAAAAATAATACCGCATCATAATTTATCATTATATTATTGGTATAGTACCTCAAATAAGCCGGATTTTGATGATAATAGCGAACAATTTTTATTTGACAGTAATTCTGTATTAATTTATACAAATGAGCTGTTTAATTTGTATAGAAAGAAATTAAATTAATTTTGTTATATAAAAATATTTTTGTTGACAAAACTTCATAATAAAATATAATTTCACACATTAAAACCATACTAAGGGTAGGTACGATGAAAAAGTTTTATTTAATTTTAATTTCTTTAATAGTTTTTGCTTCTTGTTCAAGTAAAAAAGTTAATGACGAGAATACTGTACATGTGAATTTAGGTGCAGAACCAAAAACCATAGACCCTGCTTTGAATATAACATTGCAAGGCTCTACCTATGTAACTCATTTGTTTGAGTGTTTAACTACAAAATATAAAGATATTGCTATTCAGCCCGGAGCTGCGGAAAGTTGGGAAATATCCGAAGACGGACTTACATATATATTTCATTTAAGAACTAATGGAAAATGGTCTGATGGAAAACCTTTAACTGCACATGATTTTGAATATTCATGGAAAAGAGTAGTTGATCCTGATACGGCAAGCGAACCTAGTTATTTGTTTGAGCCTATACTTAACTTTTCTAATGTTAATGGCGGATATATGCCGGTTGATGAGTTTGGAATAAAGGCTATAGATGATTATACTTTAGAGGTGAAATTAGAGTACCCTACAGCCTATTTTTTGGAGCTTGTAAATTTACCTGTATTTTCACCGGTAAGAAAGGATATGGTGGAAAAAGATCCTGATAATTGGACTAGAAACCCTAAAACTTGTATAGGAAACGGAGCTTTTGCTTTATATGAAAGAAAACCAGATGAAAGCATTACCGTTGTAAAAAATACTAATTATTGGGCAGCTGATACGATAGTTGCTGAAAAAATTAAATTCGTTCTTATGGATAATCCTAATTCAGCAGTTGCAGGAGTAAAAGAGGGTTCTTTACATTTTTCAGATCAGTTTCCTTATCAGGATATAGATACTTTGAGAGAGGAAGGCTATATTGATACTGCAACAAGAATAGGTACTCAGTATTATGCGTTAAATACAACTAATGAAACTTTAAAAGACAAAAGAGTAAGAAAAGCTTTATCTCTTGCAATAGACAGAAACTATATAGTAGATAATGTATTAAAATCCGGTAAGCCTGCAGGAGCTCTAGTGCCTTGGGGAGTTACAGATGTTGAGGGATATTTCAGAGATAATGCTGGTGAATATATAAGCACTAATAAAGAAGATTATAAAAAGAATGTAGAAGAAGCTCAGAGATTAATGGCTGAAGCAGGATATCCTAATGGAGAAGGATTTCCTGTATTAGAGTTTTTTGTTACTTTTAGTAATGATATACCTATGTTTGAAGCAGTTCAGAATATGTGGAAAGTTAATCTTGGAATAGATGTTAAACTTACCCAAATGGAATTTGCCCCATTTATAAATGCATTTAGAACAGAAAGAAATTATACTATGGCAGCAGCAAGCTGGACAGGAAGCTATAATGATCCTACTACTTTTTTAAGTATGTTTGTGAGCTATTCATATAAAAACCACTCTTTATTTACAAATAAGGCTTTTGATGATGCTATCATTGCCGCTTCAAGAACTATAGATCAGAACATCAGAATGCGTGAACTTCATAAAGCTGAAAAAATACTTATAGAAGATGAAGCTGTTATAATACCTATAGCATATTTTGAACCGGCTGTATTAAAAAGTCCTAATTTAAAAGATGTGTTTTATATACCTTTTGCTCAATATAAGTTTTCATACTCTTATTTAGAAAAATAAATATTGATTTGTGAAAAAAAATGTATATCATGTAGTATATGCGTAAATTTGATTGCTGAGGAAAAGTTATTATGGAAGACATTTTTATAGGGAAATTGATTAAAGAATTGCATACTACTTTAGACAATAGGTTTAATAGATTTTTAGATAAACATAAACTTACATCTTCCCAAATGGATATATTGATGTTTCTTTACCATAATGAAGAAAAAGTTATAAATCAGAGGGATATAGAAAATTTTCTGGGTTTGAGTAATCCTACAATAGCAGGTACTTTATATCGTCTTGAAAAAAAGGGTTTTATAAAAAGAAAAGTAAGCTTAGAAGATAAGAGGTATAAAGAAATATATCTTACCCAGAAAAGTAAAAAATTGAAAGAAATTGTATTTGAGGATATTAGAAAAAATAATGAAGTTATGTTTTCTAATATGACTGATGAAGAAAAAGAAACTTTAGTATTTATAATAAATAAACTTCTTAGTAATATACATGATAAGGATAACCCTTTTAATTAATTTTATGAGAATTAAAAAATGATTTTACAAATAAAATGCAGAGAGCATTAAAATATATATTGAAATCATCAAAATATGAAAGAATTATTCTTTTGGAAATACTTGGATATTTGTATATTTTAGAAGCCAAAGAAGAAAGAGAGTACAGGTATACAGAATTATCAGAAAAGTTAATGAATTGGAGGGGAGGAGACTCCTATAATAAAATTAATGCTAGAAATATATTTGGTAATTATTTATCAATTTAATTTATATACATTATTGGCATTACAAAACATACAAATATAGAAAATACTAAATATACATATATAAACATTAAATGCTTATTATCTATGACTATATTTAAAGTATTATTATACTCTCTGTTTTGAAATGACTTTATAAAAGATTTTATAGTATTTAAAGAAATTAATATTAAATGTATTAAAAATAGTATATTTAAAATGATTAATATTAATTTATTAGGAGTAAGTCCGTAATTTACTATTCTGTATATAGTTGCAGTTATAGTTAATATATCAAAGAGTAATGCGAATATTGGCACTATAAGATACATTGCTTTTATGAATATATTTGATTTTTTATCCATTCTTGCGAACATCAAATTAATTATAGTTAATGATAAAATTATATTATATAATATATATACAAATCTATTATTATATGGTCTTGCTTCATAAGGCAGCATGAAAAACATCATTATAAATATAGAAAACAAGTTTATTACTAAAAAGAATCTTGAAAGATAAATCGATATTACAGATTTGGTATTATTATATATGTAGTATGATATAAATGGTATGAATCCGTATAAAAATATTATAGAACATATAACAAATTTTGCTATTGTAAACCCGATTCCTGTTGATGCTGAAAATAATTCCATTATAGAAAATCCAACTATAAAAAGGAGAGAAAATAATATACTTAAAATGGTGCTGCTTCCTGTATTAATTATTAAGAACCATATAAAAGTATCTGCAAATAAAGTAAAAAAGTCAGATATAGAATCAGTATCTGTTACATTAAATGAATTATATGAAAGCATCATTATTACAAAGAATATTATATTAAAAAATATGAGTCTATTTATTAATATTTGAAAGTCTGGAGTATTTGCAGGAGGCATATAAACATAATTAAAAGATATATTAGAAAAAATTGCTATTAAAGATATAAATAAAAATGATAAAAATGTAATGAAAATAAGTTTTTTATTTAAATTATTTACATGAAAAATTATAGTAAAACAAAATAAATAAAGACTAATAAAAAAATGAATATTCAAAAATATTGGAAATATATAGCCTCTATCCATGTTTTGTAATGTAAGTATATAAATACATACAGGAATAGTTGATATTGCTGGTATTAATATTTTTAAATAATTAAATTTTTTTATATTATTTTTTGTAGTTAAATTATTATTCATCTCATAATCTCCGTATTATTGCTTAAATAATATATATCATAAACAAAAAAAATCAATTATAAATAATATAATGCTTTTTGTTGAAAAAAGTGTTTTTTTATATTAAACTTGGATAATCATAAATCATATAGGATTTTGGATTATGTATAATAATATAGAAAATTATTTTTATGAGTTTTATAAAAAGTTGGATAGAGATTCTGTATTAATGTCATTAGATTTTAATACAGAGAATGAATTATCAGAAAACTTATATACTATAGATAAAAACTATAAAGTAATAAAAAATGATATAACAAATATTCTCTCAGGATATTCATTCAATGATAATTTATTGATTCATAATGGAAAAATATACGATAAATTAGAAATCAATGATAATAAAGAATATATAAATGAATTGATATATAATGCATTTAATAAAAATATATTATATGCCATACCTTTATATTTTGCAGATGATACTAAAAAAATTAATAAGGCATTATTTTTAGATAGGGATGGTATATTAATGGAGGATGTGGGATATATAGGAACTACTGACAGAGTAAAAATAAAAAAAGAGTTTATTGATGTGGTAAAATATGCAAAGGATAAAGGTTATATAACAATAGTAACAACCAATCAGGCAGGAGTATCATACAATTATTATACTAATGAAGATGTTAATAATGTTCATAAATATATTTACGATGAATATAAAAAAGGCGGTGCTGTTATAGATGATTTTTATTATTGCCCTTATCATATAAAAGGACATTTAGAACCATATAATATAGTTTCTATGCTTAGGAAACCTGAAGCAGGAATGCATTTGCTTGCTTCAAAAAAATATAATATAGATTTATATAATTCTTTTATGATAGGCGACAGAGACAGCGATATTATAAAAATACCCTATCTTAAAACCTTATTAATACAAACTGATGTTTATGAAATAGAAAATAAAAAAAATATAGTAAAAATAGATGATATATATAATATTATCAAATAGAAATCATAAGAATATTATTATCTACTTTAAGCTAATTTATTGCGGTATTTCAGGTATTTCATTATTTTTCAATCTTTCAATAAAGCTTCTTAAATCATTTTTGCTGCCTTGATTATTATTAACTTTTCCTCTTTCAATGATTCTCTTAGTACCAAGACTTACTATTGTTTGTATGTCCAAAATAAAGCTTACAGTACCATCACCCAAAACAGTAGCACCAGCTAAACCTTCGCTTTTTGTGATATTATCTTTAAGAGTTTTAATAACTATATCCTGTTCGCCTATTAGGTTATTAACAAGCAAAGCAACTTTTTTACCTTCAGAAGAAAGTATAACAGCGTAGTAAGATTTTATATTGCTGTATCTTGAAGGAAGTCTGAATAATTCTTTGATGCTAAGTACATTAATAACATCATCTCTAACTTTAATAACTTCTATTCCTTCCAATTCCTGAATATCTTTAACATCTATTTTTACAGTTTCTAATATACTGTTGATAGGAACTGCATAATATTCTTTTTCTGCATCAACTATAAGAGCCTGAATAATGGCAACAGTAAGAGGAATTCTTAAGAAGAAAGTAGAACCTTTTCCCCATTCTGTTTCTATACCCACAGTACCATTAATTTTTTCAAGACTTTTCTTAACAACATCCATACCAACACCTCGTCCTGATACATTTGTAATTTTAGCAGCAGTAGAAAAACCCGGAGCAAATATATATTCAAGCATTTGTTTTTCAGATAGTTTAGTATCAGCAGAAACAAGTCCTTTTTTAACGGCACTTTCAAATATTTTCTGGGGTATCATTCCTTTACCATCATCAGATATTTTAATAATTATCAAGTTGCCTTCATGCGAAGCACCTAAAACAACTGTACCTGTTCTAGGCTTACCTGCTTTTTCTCTGTCTTCAGGATGTTCTATACCATGGTCCATTGCATTTCTGATAATATGTACTAATGGATCTACCAATACTTCAATAACAGATTTATCTAATTCTGTTTCTTCTCCGTACATTTCTAATTTTACTTCTTTACCTAAATCTCTTGATAAATCTCTTATAAGACGAGGGAATCTGTTGAAAGTTTGAGCTATAGGAAGCATTCTTATTTTCATTACAGTTTCCTGAAGTTCATTTGTTACCCTAGTAAGAAGCTGATAAGAGTTTCTGAATTTATCTAAAGTGTTTTTAAACTCTTCTTCCATTTTCACAATTTCATTTAATTTATTATTGAATCCATCAATGTAAGTATTTCTAATTTCTTTGGCTTCTTTTTTTTGCAAATGCTCTTCAAATTTTCTAAGTATCTGAACAATACTGTCTCTATAGTATCTTTTTACTTCATTTATTCCATTACCTATTATTTTTTGATATGAAGTAAGATCATCATCATATTGTACATAAGAACTTTTATTTGTTACAAGCTCTCCAACCTGATTCATCATAGCATCTATTCTATCACTTTCTACCCTTAAGAATGAACTTTGTCTTTCAACTTTATGCTCTTTTCCTCCTTTGGCAGCAGCATCAGGTTTTTTTGCGGCATTTGAAGCAGGTGCGGCAGCTTCTTTAGTTTTTTCTGCTGCTTCTTTTTGTTTTTTCTCTTGAAGGAATTTTTCATATTCCTCTAATATAATGTCTTCAATAGATATTTCTTTAGTAACATCAGGCAATGTAATAGCATCTATTATAGTTTTATCTTCATTAATGGTAGCAAGTATATATGTAACATGCTCATAAAACTCATCTCCCTCCAAAGATTCTAAAGGAGGAATACTTCCCATTATTTCGCCTACATCTTTTAAAGCAACGAATACCTGAACACCTCCAACTGTTCTCATAGGGCTTTCAGGATCAAAACTTACATGAACTAATTTGGTTTTTACACCCTCTTCAACATTATCTCTTATTATACCTAATAAATCATTATCATTTGGAAGAAGTTCATATTTATTAACTTTTTTTTCGGCTTCAGGAGATGATGCCTGAGCGGCAGAAGATGCAGCAGGCGAATCATTGGCAGGTGCAGAAGGGGCAGTACCTAATTTCATATTTTTAAAATCTTCTAATTTTTTAATTTCAGCTTCTATATCTCCCGAATACTCACTTTCTTCGCTTGCAGTATTAATAAGGTCTTTTAATATATCTATACCTTTTAAAAGCACATCTATAGTAGCATCATCTACTTCTATTTTATTATTTCTTATTAAATCTAGTAAATCTTCAAATCTGTGGGCATATTTTTGAGTTTCAACTAGCTCTACAGCACCGGCACTTCCTTTTAGGGTATGAACCGCTCTGAATATTTCCTGTATAGCATCAACATTATTTCTTTCATTATCTAAAATAAGAATATTTTGTTCTAGTCTGTCAAGCATTTCAAATGCTTCTTCAAAGAAATCTTTAAGCAGACTTTTTATATAATCATCCATTTATACGCCCCGTAAAAATTTAAAATCTTATTATATATTATCGTAAAAAGTTAAAAATATCTATAGTAAATAATATTTTGCTTGAAAATATAATAATTTATTATATGATAAAAACAATTAAATGTCTACTTTTTATTTTAAAGGAGTATAAAAATGAAAATATGTATAATAGGTACAGGTTATGTAGGACTTATTACAGGTGCATGTTTAGCTGAAATGGGAAATTATGTAATATGTGTAGATAATGATGAAGAAAAATTAAAAAAACTTAAAAATGGTATTACCCCTTTATATGAACCCGGTTTAGAAGAACTTATTCTTGACAATGTTTCTGAGGGAAGATTAGAATTTACTAATGATTTAGATTATGCTGTAAAAAACTCTATAGCTTGTTTCATTGCTGTTGGAACTCCTTCAGGCGATGACGGAAGCTGCGATTTGAGTTTTGTACTTTCTGTGGCTAATGAGATTGGAAAGTCTATGAACGGATATAAAGTTATAGTAGATAAATCAACCGTGCCTGTTGGAACTCATAAATTAGTAGAAGATGAAATAAAAAAACATTACAGTGGAGAGTTTGATGTAGTTTCAAATCCGGAATTTTTAAAACAAGGTGCTGCGGTTGATGACTTTTTAAAACCTGATAGGGTAGTTATAGGTTCAAATTCTGAAAAAGCTATAGATATAATGAGAGATATTTATAATCCTTTTACAAGAACAGGAAATCCTATAATAATAATGGATGTTCGTTCTGCTGAGATGACTAAATATGCTGCTAATGCTTTTTTGGCTACTAAAATATCATTTGCCAATGAAATTGCTAATATATGTGAAAAAGTAGGTGCTAATGCTGATTTAGTTAGAATTGGTATGTCAAGTGATAAGAGAATAGGAAATCAGTTCTTATTTCATGGTTTGGGATACGGCGGAAGCTGTTTTCCAAAAGATGTACAGGCTTTGATAAAAACAGCATCTGATTATGGTATAGATTCTGATTTGCTTAAAGCCGCATATCAAGTTAATGTTAATCAAAGAAAAATTTTTGTAAATAAGATTTTAAAACATTATAATAATGATATTAAAGGTAAAACATTTGCTTTATGGGGATTAGCATTCAAACCTAGAACTAATGATATGAGAGAAGCTCCTTCTATTACTATAATAAATATGCTTTTAAATGCGGGTGCTAGTATTAGAGCTTATGATCCTAAGGCTTTTGATAACGCGAAAGCTATATTTGGGGATAAAATATATTATGCTGACAATTCTTATGATGCTTTGAAAGGTTCTGATGCTTTGATTTTAGTTACAGAATGGAACGAGTTTAGAAGACCTAATTTTGATAAAATAAAAGAGCTTTTGAAAGAACCGATTATCTTTGACGGAAGAAATCAGTATGATAAAAAAAGAATGGAGGAAAGAGGTATTAAATACATATCATTAGGTGTTGCAGATAATTAATATATGATATATTTTATTTCAGATACTCACTTTTTTTATATGCCTTCAAGCAGAAAAAATGTATTTGATGACTATGAAGGTATGCATAATTATTTAATAAATAAATGGAATGAAAAAATAAGCGAAGAAGATGATGTATATATAGTAGGCGATTTTTCCAACGATAGAGGATATTTAAAAACTACTGAGTTATTAAAATCATTAAATGGTAATAAATACCTTATAAAAGGTAATAATGATAAATTTTTAAATAATAATAAATTTGATAGAAATCTATTTAAATTTATTAAAGACTATTATATTTTAGATATAACAAATTACAGCAGTATTATTAAAAAAATAGTTTTATTCCATTATCCTATATTGGAATGGGAGGGCTATTATAATAATAATACTATGCTTATACATGGACATTGGCATAAAGATAAAAAATATCATAATTTAGCATTCAATATTGCATGTGATATTCATAATTTTAGCCCATTGTCTATTAATGAAATATTAAAAATGGTGCTAAATGAATAATCATAAAGATATACTATTAAATAGGCTTCATACTACTATAGATCATAAAAATGAAATAGAAAATGACTGCATTAAATTTTTGAGTTATGATATTACTATTGAGCCTAAAATAGTGCAGCTTGAAAAGAAAAAAAGTATATTATGCACAATATATTTTTATGTTAAAGCACCTCTTTTTGATAATGTTTTTTTTGAATCTTCTTCAAGCATAGCTTCTGATGAGTATAAAGCCATAGAGTTATCTTCTGATAATTTTGTATATTGTGCTTTACAGGGTATATTGGATTTTCTTTCAGGCATACATCATCATGATATAGAAACTTCAATATTAGGTAATAAAAAGATTTTTACAGTATGCGAAAGTCCTATATTAGGTCTTGGAAATATAGATGACAAAGAAGATTTTTATAATGATTATATTGGCTTTGATGATAAAAACGGATATTCTAGTTTTTTATGGAATTGTATATATAAGGAAGTTCCTTTTATACTTTCAAATAATAGAGTAAGTTTTATAAAAACTTATGCTGCCAAAATGCCTAATGATGATATTATAGTAGAATGCACAATAAATAATATTCAGAATAAAACATTAGAAAACTGTGTTCAAAATGAGATTATTAAATGGGATAATAATGGAGAGTTCTTTTCTATAAAGCAATTTTTCTTCATACTTCAGTCGGATACTACTTATATGAAATATCCATATACAAAGGAAGAAATTGAGTATTTTGTTATGGAATATGTATTAGAATTTGAAAAATGCGGTTTTAATTATGATGAGTTTATTAAAAATATAAAAAAATTAATATCTGATAATAATATAATAGAAGAAATGATAAATTTTGTACCTGAAATATGCGCGGAATATGCTTTTAAAGATGCTGTTTTTAATGATAGGGTAGATGTTAATATAGGAAATAATCATTATAATGTATTGAAAACACAATTTACAAGCTATGGATATATTGAGGATTCTTTAATAGATGGCTTTTCAAATAAAATTTTTAAAAAGGAAAGTTTTAATGAATTAGTTCATATAAGTAATTCTTATCATATAATATATGAGGCTATGCAAAATGATAATGATATACAAATGAATGATATATTTGTTTCTATTACTTTTAATTTCTCTAATGAATATAAATTTATATAAGATTATAATATATTATCTATATTATTTTTGATTGAATTATTAATAGAATTTATGCTGTCGAAACAATTTTCTAATCTGTAAAATATATATGAATCTGTTTTTATAATATTTCTCTTTTTTTCTTCGCTGTTATAATCATTAATTTCATTTTTGAATAATTTAGCAGTATTTTCTAAAGTATTTGAAATATTTTCAATGAATATTAGTATATTATGTTTATCTTCAGGTCTGTTATATTTTTTCATAAGATGTATTAATTGTTCTGCCTCAACTATAAATTTTCTATTGCTTTCTATTAAAGAGTCTGTTATAGGAGTACCTTTGTATCTTGTTTGATTTTTTTCATGTATTATGATATTGTTTTTTATCATGTATGCTTTTAATAGTATTTCATATAGATACTGAGATGTAGTTTCATTATTTATAGCCTTTCTCATTTGATTTATTATTATAGTATCTATTTCTATAAGTTCGCTTATTTTATCCACCATACCTTTGTGACTTTCAGTTCTTATAATAAAATGATCAAATACCCATACGATAGAAAGAGCCATTATTATAAATCCTAGTCTTGATGAAGCTGACATCAATTTTGGCATATATGGAAATGATGATATTAATGCTGAAATTGTGCCGTATATTTTTTTTAAAAAGTCATTAATAGATGCAAGTGATAATATAAAGCATACTCCTATAGCAGGAATAATCATATCATAAGGTATATACCTGAAAAAAACTGAAAATATAAATACACCTATGAAGTTTCCCAATACATTTATTTTTAAATTATGTTTTTGTTCCTCATAAAATGGATATAGCATTATATATGATAAAATAGGAAGCCAATAACCTCTTATTGCTATTTCATCTGGTAAAAAATATCTAATAGTAAATGATATGCACATTATTATGCCCATTTTGAGGGAGAATCTAAAATGGCATTTATTGATATTGAATTCTTTCTTTAATCTTATTAATTTTAAATTAAATAATTTTGCTATTTCAAATTCATCTTTTTTGTTTTCAAACATGTTAGATAGTATATTTTTCAATTTTGATATAGTATATATCCATTCATAATTACTTTTTTCATCACTTAAAAAATAATTATCATTAAAATAATTTACAGCATTCATTATACTATTGTATTCTTTTTCATGTTTTGATATATCTTTTTTTAGTAAATTGGATATTCTATCTAAAATTTTTGAAAGCATCATGAAATATTCTGAATCATTATCTTTAAAATTAATAATATTCTGATGTTCTTTATCTATTAATATATTTATTTCTTCTAAAAATAAAACAAGCTGAAAATGATTAATGTTTCTATTGTTCATAGTATTATGTCTTTTTAATGTATCTACATATATTGCGGTAGTGTATTCGTTTATAATAGGGAATAAATCATCTTTTTTATTTAATGAGCATGTTTTATTATATAATGATGATATTTTCTTATTTATAGCTTCTATTGCTCTGCAAGCCAAATTATTAGATAATTTATGTTTAGTTAAAAATTTATTTATTACTAAGAATATAAATATTATGAGTAAAGCGGTTAATATAGCTTCCATTCTTAAATGTATATATGATATAGGTATGTTATATGCCTGCAAAAGAACATAAGCAAAACCATATATAAAGTAGTTTCTAGGAACAAAATCATCTGAAAGCAAATATACTATAGAAAAAGGAACTATAAAATTAAGTGATATAGTAAGGAATAAATTTTGTTCTGCTATGGTAGCCAAAAGCCCTAATAAAAGTATTCTAAAAGATACAGCCGGAAAACTCTCTATTGTAAAACTTTGACGCATTAAAGCACATATAAATATAGAAATTACACCTATTGTTGCATTCTCTCTTCCAAATAGATTAGTGGATAATACCATTATAAAAAGTCCTACTAATACACTAGGCAGAAAATCTATGACTCTTTTTAGAAATGCGATTAATATTTCTTTTTGTTTTTGATAAAATAGTTTATTTTTAAAAAACATTGGGACTAATTTGTATTTTTTTCTTATATTTATATAATAAGACTATATTACAAATAAAAAATAGTCAATAAAAAATTATATAATTTTTTATTATTGCCGATATTTTAAAATTAGATATATTAATTTTAGGGGGATTAAATTATGCCGCCGGTAATCATAGAACATGAAGAATATCCTTCTGTAGTAGTTATAGAATATAACAGCATATACAGAAATGAATTGCAAAATTTTATACACAATATAAAAATAAAAGATAATAAAGAAGAAGTTTTTGTTGAACCTTATTTCAATAAAATCCTTTATACAAATAATACCAATATAGGACTTTTGACTATAGATGGAAGAATAAATGGATATTATTATATAAATAAAGAGGGTGTATTGAAATATATATATATGAATTACCCGTATAGAAGAAATGGTTTTGCTAAGCTGCTTTTAACACATGCAATCAAAGCTAATCCTAATATACAATTTGAGAAGAATGCTAATCAAGCCTATACTAGACTTATAAGTTCTCCTATATTTGAAGATATACTTAAAGGCAACTCTTCAGGGGCATTTGATAATAATTCAGGCTCAATGGATACATTTGAAGATCTTAGCGGCGGCGGAAGTAAAGAAGGGGAGCTTACTTTATTTTAATTTTGAAAAGATTTTTATATTTAAATATTATATTAGTCATATTCTTATTGATGTCATGTGCACATAATATGGTTTCTATAACTGAAGAACCTGTAATTGAAGAAAAAATTAAGGTTTATCATCTTATAAGTATGCATACTGCTATGAATATAACTATTAGTATAGATGATAATAAAATATATGGTAAGTCTGCTATCAATGATTATTGGGCTAATTGCAAAATAGATGGAGAAGGAATATCAATAGATATGATAAGAACTACCAGAAAAACAGATAATGCCGAAAAGAGAAGGGCAGAAGGTGATTATTTATCAATACTTCAAACAGCATACTCATTTAAAATAGAAGGAAATAAACTTATAATATATACAAGATTTATAGACGAACCGCTTGTTTATGAAGAAATAGAAGATTAAATGAAATAAAAATTAAAAAGGCTGCACTTAAAAATATTAATAAGCACAGCCTTTTCTATTTAACGATATATTAAACTAGCAATATACCTTATAAACTCAGCTACTAAAAATATCATTACTATAAAACCTAGGAATATCCAAGATTTCAAAGTTCTTTTTCTAGTTTCATTTTTATTAAATTCTCTCCTAAAAGGATCGTTATTATCATATTCCATAATAAAACCCTATCATACTTTTTTCAAATATTTTTGCGTATCAACTGCAACAGCAGCAATAATGATAGCCCCCTTAATTATGTACTGCATATATGGAGAAATACCAACAAATGACATACCATAGTTAATAACTTGGAATATTAATACACCAGATACAATACCCAATATAGAACCTATACCGCCGGAGAAAGAAACTCCTCCTACAACACATGCGGCAATAGCATCAAGTTCATAACCGTTACCCAAGTTATTAGTAGCAGAACCAACACGAGCAACTTCTAATGAACCGGCTATACCATATAAAGCACCAGCCATAGTATATACTATCATAAGAGTAAGAGGAATGTTTACTCCAGAAACAGCAGCAGCCTCAGGGTTTCCTCCTACAGCAAATATGTTTTTTCCTAATTTAGTTTTATTCCAAATAACCCACATTATCAAGGTTATAATGACAGCAAATATAATTAGGTATGAAATAGTATAATTTCCTAATCTTATACCCCCTTGAGCAAGATTAGTAAATCTAGGATCGAGTCCTCCTATAGGCTGAGCACCATAAGGAGGTCTGTCAAAATATGTACTAGTTACACCGTAAAGTATAAGCTGCATACCTAAAGTGGCAATAAACGGAGTTACATAAAGTTTAGAAATGATAAAACCATTTATAAGTCCGAATACCATAAGTATAAGCATAACTAAAAGTATAGGAAGTATAACCGGAAGCATAGGTAAATCCGGATACATTCTAGTAGGATTAGAAGGAGATTGTAGAAGTGAAGCACTTACAACCGCAGCAAGTCCTACAGCTCTTCCTGCTCCTAAGTCATTACCTTGAGTTACAAGAAGCGTACCTACTCCTACAGCTATTATCATACGAGTAGATGCCTGAGCGAATATGTTTAAGAAATTGCTCAATCTAAAGAAGCTAGGTTCTTTAATGATAATACCTATAAGTATTACAAGTAATGCTGCAAATATAGCATTGTTTAATATAAATGATTTAATAGTTTTAATGTTTATTTTATTAGTGTCCATAATCCGTCCTTTCGATTAAAATTATAAATATTTAGCAGACAATGCCATAATTTCTTCCTGATTAGTATTTTTAGTTTCAACTATACCAGCAACTCTTCCATTACTCATAACCATAATTCTGTCAGTTATTCCAAGCAATTCCGGCATTTCTGAACTTACAACTATTACAGCTTTTCCAACAGTAGCTAAATCAATAATAAGTCTGTATATATCATATTTAGCACCAACATCAATACCTCTTGTAGGTTCATCAAGCATAAGAATATCAGGCTTGCTTAAAAGCCATCTTCCTAATATAACTTTTTGCTGATTTCCTCCTGATAATGACTGTATAGCTGTTTTTTCAGAAGGGGTCTTTACCTGCATACTGTCTATAACCCATTTAGTATCTTCATGCATTTTTTTATTGTCCAAAAATCCAAATTTATTTTTGTAATTGTCTATATTTGCTATAGTAGAATTAAAATTGATGGACAGCATACCGAATATACCTGTTTGCCTTCTTTCCTCAGTAACTAAAGCGAAGCCATTTTTTATAGCTTTTCTTGTAGAAGAATTGCTGACTTCATGGTTCATTTTTAGAACATGTCCTGAAGATAAAGTACGCATACCGAATATACTTTCTAATACTTCAGTTCTTTTTGCTCCTACAAGTCCTGCAATACCAAATACTTCACCTTTTCTTACATTGAAATTAACTTCTTTAAGGGAAGGCTGATAAAATGCAGTAAAATCTTTTATTTCTAATATATCTTCTCCCGGAACATTTGTTTTTTCAGGGAAACGATTAGTTAAATCTCTTCCTACCATCTGCTTAATGATCATATCCGTAGTTAATTCTTTAGCAGGAGTAGTGGCAACATATTTACCATCTCTCATTATAGTAACTTCATCAGATATTTGCAGTATTTCTTCCATTTTATGCGATATATAAATCATACCTACGCCTCTGCTTTGAAGTTTTCTAATGATTTTAAATAATTTAGCTACTTCTTTTTCTGTAAGAGAACTTGTAGGCTCATCTAATACCAATATTTTGGAATTATACGAAACTGCTTTTGCTATCTCTACCATCTGCATTTCGGATACAGATAATGTAGATACTTTTGTTCTGGGATCCAGAGGTATTTCTAAATCATCAAAAATAGCCTTAGTATCATCATACATCTTTTTTTCGTCAATAATAACCCCATATTTGGTAGGATATTTTCCAAGCCATATATTATCTTGTATATTTCTTTGCCTAACTTGATTAAGTTCTTGGTGCACCATAGCTACACCATTATTTAAAGCTTGTTTAGGAGATATAAAGTTAACTTCTTTACCATCTAAGAATATATGTCCTTCATCTTTACGATAAATACCGAATAAACATTTCATCAAAGTAGATTTTCCGGCTCCGTTTTCTCCCATAAGAGCAACTACCTCTCCTTCTCTTACGGTGAGCTGTACATCATCTAATGCCTTAACACCCGGAAAAGACTTTGAAATACCTTTCATTTCAAGAACAATTTTTTTATTATCCATATTTATAAAACCTTTATTTTCAAACTCTGCTAATACAATACTATATAGATAATTAACAAACAGGGATATTAAAAATGATTAATATCCCTGTTTTATTGCAAATTAATTATTATTTATAAGCTTCTTCAGCAACATTTATATTATCTTTAGTTATAGGTACATAAGGAACGCGAACTGCTTTAACTTCGTCTAAAGTCCAAGTAGTACCATCTAATGGATCTTTTCCAGCAGCAACATTTAAAGTGATATCAACTAAAGCCTGAGATTGTCCAACTGGGTCATTAAGAACAGAACCTACTACAGTTCCTTTTTTGATTTCATTGATCATATCAGGTATAGCATCAACACCAACTATAGGTATAAATTTAGTATTATCACCTTCTTTGTTATATCCTAAAGCCTGTATAGACTGTAAAGCACCTAAAGCCATAGCATCATTATTACAGAAAATATATTCAAGTTTATCGCCATATTTTTGTATCCAAGCATCAACTATATCTTTAGCTTTTGCAGTATCCCACATAGCTGTTTGTTCTTCTAATCTTTCTACTTTAAGACCATTGTTAGTGATATATAAAGTAACATGGCTAGTTCTAGCTTCAGCATCTGGGTGTCCTGGTTCGCCTTTTAATAAAGCATATTGTATAATTCCATCGCCATTTTTGTCCCAAGCAGGATTAGCTTTCCAAGTCTCTACAACGATTTTTCCTTGCATATCGCCTGATTCTTCAGGAGTAGTTCCTACATACCAAGTTTTATCATAACTAGCCATAGCTTCAGCACTAGGCTGTTTGTTAAAAAATACTACAGGTATATTTTTAGTTTTAGCTTTATCTATAATAGTTTGAGCTGCTTGAGGGTCTACCAAGTTAATGGCTAATGCTTTTGAATCTTTTTGAATCATAACATCAACTTGGTCATTTTGCTGAGCTTGGTTATTTTGTGAGTCATTGATTATTAAATTAGCTTTTCCGCTGATTTTGCTCTCAATGTTTCTTCTGTAGAAAGACATAAAGTTATCATCATAACGATAAATTGTTACTCCGATAGTTGGTCCGTCAGTAGTTGTTGTGGAAGAAGCTCCGCCGCCGCAAGATACTACAAAAAGTGCAGACATTATAAATAATGCTGCCATAACTATAAGTGACTTTTTCATATTAGAAAACTCCTTAAATTAATTAATATTCTCTATTTAATTAGTATATAAATTTATTTTCTTAAATCAAGTAAAATCAGATCTTTTGATTTTTGATTTTTATTTTAAATGCATTTGTATAAATAAAAGGTAAGATATTAAATAATTAATATCTTACCTTATATCATTAATAATTATAATTATTAAAAATTATTTATAGGCTTCGGTAGATTCATCTATATTTTCTAATGTAATAGCTCTATAAGGCACTCTTACCGCTTTTACATCATCTAGTTTATATTCTGTACCGCTTAATACATCTTTTCCATTTGCAGCATTAATAACCATATCAACCACAGCTTTAGCCTGATCCTTAGGGCTTTGTAAAACAGTACCTACTACAGTTCCTTTTTTAATTTCTTCTATGATTTCAGGAATAGCATCAACTCCTACTATAGGTATAAATTTATTGCTGTCTCCTATATTATAACCTTGTTTTTGAATGGATTTCAATGCTCCCAAAGCCATAGCATCATTATTTGAGAATATAAACTCTATACTATTTCCATATTTTTCTATCCATGAATCAGCAGCTGTCTGTGCCTGAAGTATATCCCAATTAGCTGTCTGTTCATCTAATTGATCTATAGTTATTCCATTATCATTTAATACTGCTTTAATTCTCTCTGTTCTGGCTTCTGCATCAGGATGTCCTGCTTCTCCTTTTAATAAAACATACTGAATTTTGCCGTCTCCATTTTTATCCCAAGCAGGATTTGCCTGCCAAGACTTAACTACTATATCCCCCTGTATATTTCCGGATTCCTCACTTAAAGTACCTACATACCATGCCTTATCATAAAGCATCATATCTTCTTTACTTGGCTCTTTGTTAAAAAATATTACAGGTATTCCTGTAGGTTTTATTTTATTAATCATAAAACTAGCTGATGTAGAATCTACTAAATTAATTGCTAATGCATCAACATTTCTCTGAATAGCAGCATCTACCTGATCATTTTGCTTTACCTGATCATTTTCTGAATCATTCATTACAAATTTAGCTTTTCCATTTAGCATAGTTTCAATATTTCTTCTCATAAATGAAATAAAGGCATCATCATATCTGTAAATAGTAATACCTATTTCTATTTCATTATTATCCGATTTTGAAGAATTGCCGCAGCCGATTAATGATATAAACAATAAAATTGATAAAATAGTAACTATTGCTTTATTCATAAAAAACTCCAATTTTTTATATAATAATATCCTAGTTTATTAAAAAAAAATATATAAGTCAAATTAAATTATGAAAAAATATAATTTATTTATATATTTTTATTGCAGTATCTATATTATATTTAGTTACAGGTATATATGGTATAACAATGTATCTATTATTGTAAAAATTGAAATGCAATCCTTCCAAAGGGGATTTTCCATTGATAATATTGCTTGAAACAGAACATAAAGCCTGTGCCTGTATGGAAGGGTTCTGCATAACTGTTGCAAATATCCCATAATTGTTTATTTCTTCCAAACATTCAGGTATTCCGTCTATCCCAACTATAGGAATATAATTTAGCATTCGGCTGCTGTTGTTATATCCAAATTCTTTTAATGTATCTAATGCTCCCAATGCCATATTATCATTATTGCATATAATATATTCTATTTTATCCCCATATTTATATATTATATTTTGCATTACTTTTGCCGCTTCATTTCTTTTTCCATTGGCTGAAACTTCTGCCAAAATATTTAATGTTATATTGTTAGAGGCTATGTATTTTTTCATGTATTCTGTTTTATTTATTGTATCATTATCATTCAAATCCCCTTTTAATATTACGCATTGTATTTTACCGTCCTGATTTTTATCCCAATTCATTCTCTCTTTCCAGCTTTCTGCTATTACTCTGCCCTGAGCATTTCCTGCTTCTTCACTTATTCCTCCTATATACCAAACTTTATCATAAGTTCTGAGAACTTCTAATCCGGGATCTCTATTAAAAAATATTATAGGCTTATTATTTATACTTATTTTATCCAATACTTTCTGGGCTTGTGTTTTATCTACCAAATTTATAGCTAATAGACTTACATTCTTTTGTAAGAACATATCTATTTGACCATTTTGAGTTGATTGGCTATTGTAAGAGTCTGCCATAATCAGAGAAGTATTTTTATTTATATTTTTTTCTATGTATTGCTTTAAATATTTCATATAACTGTCATCATATCTATAAAGTGCCACACCCATAGAATTTATTTTTCTTTGCGTATACAATAATACAGAAGATGATAACAATACTAATAATAAAATAATAAATCTTTTCATTTACATATACTCCTAATAATGACTTTTAAATTATAGTCAAATAGTTTTTATTGTCAAGTTTATAAATATTCAAATATGATTTTTACATTATGAAAGTTTGTTTTTTATATTAATTTTATATAAAAATATAATAAACTTTTTAGTTATTATAAAATACAATTTAATGTTTTTTTATTTTTGAAAATGATTTATAATAGATAAAATATAAAAAATAATGGATTTTAATGCTATGAATAAAAAAGTAGAAGTAAAAATAAAAAATGATGTAAATATTAATTATGATATTTTAGTTCAGAAGGGATTAATAAAAGAAACAGGAAAATTGGTAAAAAATATACTAAGAGGAAAAAGAGCTTTAATAGTTACAGATGATATAGTAAATAAACTTTATACTGATATAGTAAAAGAAAGTTTGGAAAAAGAAAATATTATAACTTCAGTATGTGTACTTACTCATGGGGAGGCAAATAAAAATATAGAAAGTATAATTGATATTTTTTCTTCGCTTGCCAAAAATGAATTAAGCCGTAAAGATATAATAATAGCATTAGGAGGCGGTGTAGTAGGGGATATGGCTGGATATGCTGCTGCTTCTTGGATGAGGGGTATTGATTTTGTGCAGATTCCTACTACTTTGCTTGCATGTGTGGATTCTTCTGTTGGCGGAAAAACAGGAATTAATATAAAAGAGGGTAAGAATTTAGTAGGTGCTTTTCATAGCCCTAAACTTGTTATAATAGACAGCAATACTTTATTAAGCCTTCCTAAAAGGGAGTTCAATGAAGGAATGGCTGAAGTGATAAAGCATGCATTTTTATTTGATGAAAAACTTTTAGAACTTATAGAGGATCACTGTTACAATAATGCTGAATTGGATATGGACTTTATATTAAAAAGAAACTGTGAATTAAAGGCTCATATTGTAGAGATAGACTATAAAGAGCAGAAAGAGAGAATGTTTTTGAACTTCGGACATACTATAGGTCATAGTGTAGAGAATGCTGCAGGTTATGGTGTATTGCTTCATGGTGAAGCTGTTGCTATAGGCATGATTTTTGCCATAGAGTACGGCATTAAAAAATGTATAACAAAAGATAAAAATATATTAGAAAGAGCTAAAAATATATTGAAGGCATTTTCTTTGCCTATAGCTATACCTGATAATATAGATTTGAAAGAGGCTATTAAACTTGATAAAAAAAGAAGCGATGATAAAATCAATTTTGTATTTTTAGAATTTATCGGAAAACCTTGTGTTGAAAAAGTGAGTATTGAAGATATTTTAGAGGATTTTAAATGAATAAATTTACTTTGATATTTATGATTTTATCGTTATACTGATATTATTAATATTAAATTCTATTAATAGAATATCCTATAGATATTATAATTTTGATTAAGAAATAACAAGAGGCATTAACTTTTTATAAGCTAATGCCTCTATCTTTTAGGATTTATTTTTATTTATTTATGCTTTTACTAATGCTTCTCCCAAACTCACACATTCACTTACAGCATTATCATCTGGAGTGAGATTTGCGATAAGTCCGTCTTTAACTAAAGAAGCACCTGCAGAACTTACATCCTCCTGCCAAGTTCTCATCCATTCGCCATCGCCCCAATCATAAGAGCCGAATAAAGCAACTTTTTTGCCTGATAAACTTCCTCTTATAGAATCATAAAAAGGCTGAAATTCTGACTCTTCTAAAACTTCAGAACCCATAGCAGGACAGCCTAATGCTATTTTTGAATAGTTGTTTATATTTCCAGCATCGAAACTTGATACACTAAAAATATCAGCTTCTCCTCCTGCATTTTCTATGCCTTTTTTTACATTTTGAGCCATTAACTCAGTATTACCTGTGCCGCTCCAATATATTATTACTCCTATTTTATCACTCATCTTATTACCTCCTTATGTAATAAATAATAATTTTTATTTATAAAGCCAAATATAAAAATTGTGAGCATATAGCAAATTCGCCAAAGGCGGACAGCGTCATTTGCTATATATTTTTAGCGAACAATTTTTATTATTATAAAGAATGAAGTTTGTAATCGTCCATTATCTCCAAAATGCCCTTTCCTCTTAAAAATGTATTTATATAAAAAGTTCTGCATCTATTATAATTATCAAAAGTTTTTAGAGCTTCCTTTTTATTATGATACACTTTCCAATATCCTGTATATAAACTATTTTTTCCATAGTTATTTATAAAGCCGTTTATATCTATAAGCGGATAGCCTAAAAATATACCTATTTCATGTGGAAATGTTTTAGAATACTGCATTCTTCTCTTTAAAATCTCTATGCTTTCATATATATTTTTTGACCTATATCCGTAATTTTTCAAAAACTTAAAAATATTATCATCTAATAAATAATTTTCTAACGCTTTTTTGTTATAAACATAAATTACAGCCTTATTATCATAGTGTTTTATTACACCTACATTTATACCTCTTTTGTTTAGAATATTGTTGTATAAAGAAACTTTTTTATTAAGTTCTTCTTTATTTTTATATTCATAAGTAAATATATTAGCTATTTTTATACCTGATAAAGCAGGTGCACAATGGTCAATAATTAATTTATCAAACATTCAATCTCCTATTGTTAGAGTATTCTAACATATAGACTAAAAATTGTCAATAGTTTTGTTAGTATATTCTAACATTTTTTAAAAAATTTTATTATTTTTCAATTTTAAAATTAAATAAAACTAATAACTATACAGAATATCAATGACATTATAATTTGAAGCGACAAGAAACCGGATATAAATTTATTAATTTTTTCATTATTGGTGTACATTAATAGTATGAAAGGCGACGGAGATAGAAAATATATAATCATAGACTTTACAAGAATTGAATTTACAGTGATTATTTTTGACATAACAAATAAAGTTAATGATATTAATAAAGCCATAGTAGCAAATCTTACAAAGAATAATTTAATTGCTTTTTTGAATATATCTATTTCAAATTCAAGTTCGGCACCTATACATATTAATATCATAGGAGATAAAGGTTCTGTTAAAAAAGATATTATTCTATTGTATGTAGATGCCAAATTTGAATTATCAATTTTTTCTCCCAAATTAAATAAAGCTCCTATTATACCCAATATAAGGCTTATTATTATTGGGCTTGTGAATATAGATTTTATTATTTGTTTGGAACTTTGCTTATTTCCAGATATTAAAGTCAATCCTGTTGTAACTACTGTAAAAACAAATATATTATTTACCATATCCATCTGTATTATTTGAAAAAGATTATCTTTTCCTATAATCATATTAAGTACAGCTAAAGCAAACATTCCGCTTTCAATACAGGTATTTGTGTAAGGAACATATTCTCTTATATCATCTGTAAACAATGGCTTATACAAAAAGCCTAATAAATATGCAGCAAATATAATTATAAAACCAGCTATTATTAATACTATAGAATCTTTATTAAATGTGCCATGAATAATAATATTAAAAAAAGTAAATGGAAGAAATAAATTAACTGCCAAATTTTTTATAGTTTTTATTCCTTCATTACTGATTATATTGAAATGTCTTAATATTTTACCGAATGCTATCAAAACAAATATAGGAAGTATCAATTCTAAAATAGTATACATTTTTTACCCAAAATATCTTATTATGATATATAGTATATAAAATATTATATAAATAATCAAAATTTATAGTTATAAAATATTTGCTTTTTTTTAAATTTTTATTATAATTGTAAAATATTCACAAACTTTTTACTTTTTTGATTTTTAACTTTTATATATATAGACTTTATATATTCTAATTTTACTTTATTATATTTTATCTTTAACCTATAAAGAATTTTTTATAAATGAAGGAGTTTATATTATGGCAGAAAAACAAATACTAAATTTTGAAGCCGAAACTAAACAAATATTAAATTTAATGGTGCATTCTATATACACTCATAAAGAAATATTTTTAAGAGAGCTTATATCAAATGCAAGCGATGCATTAGATAAAGCAAGATTTGAATCTATAACAAACAGCGATAAATATAAAGATATAGATAATTTAAGAATAAAAATAGATACAGATGAACAAAACAGAACTCTAACCATTCAGGATAATGGTATCGGTATGACTAGAGAGGATGTTATTAATAATATAGGTTCTATTGCCAGAAGCGGTACTAAGGCGTTTTTAGAAAAAATACAGAAAGATAAAGAAGCATCAAAAGAAAGCGGAATTGATTTGATAGGGCAGTTTGGTGTTGGTTTTTACTCTGCTTTTATGGTTGCTGATAATATCGTAATAGAAACAAAACATGTTGATAGTGAAAAAGGTGTTCGTTGGGAAAGTAATGGAGACGGCTCTTACTCCATAGAAGATATTGATAAAACTGACAGAGGAACTAAGATTATTTTAAAATTAAAAGGAAAAGATGAAAAACTAGAAGAAGACGGTTTTATCGATGATGATTACTGCAATAAATATACTTTAGAAAGTTTAATACATAAATATTCTAATTATGTTCATTATCCTATAGTTATGGATATGCCTATACCTAAAAAGGACGAAAAAGAAGTTCAGCAGTATGAGGAGAAAACTATTAACTCTATGATTAGTATATGGCAGAAATCAAAAAGCGATGTTAAGCCAGAAGAATATAATGAGTTTTATAAAGAGCATTTTCATGATTATGCTGATCCTTTCGAGGTTATACATACTAAAGCAGAAGGTACTATAGAGTATACTGCACTTTTATTTATACCTTCAAAAGCTCCTTTCAATTTCTTACACCCTGATTTTGAAAGAGGACTTGAACTTTATTCAAGAAATGTATTTATAATGAGTAAATGCAAAGACTTACTTCCAGAGTATTTAAAATTTGTAAGAGGATTAGTTGATTCTCCAGACTTTTCACTTAATATTTCAAGAGAGATTTTGCAGCATAGCACTCAATTAAAGAGAATATCTTCTAATGTTGAAAAGAAAATTTTAGATGCTTTAGAAAATATACTCAAAAACGATAGAAAAAGATATGAGAAATTCTTTAAAGAGTTCGGTGAATCTATCAAAATAGGAATATACTCTGATTTCAGCAAAAAAGATAAACTTGCAAATCTTTTGTTATTTGAATCTTCTAGTACAGCAGAAGGAGATTATACTACATTAGCAGAATACAAATCAAGAATGAAAGAAGGTCAGGAGTTTATATATTATGCTGCTGCTAAGGATAAATCTGCTATAGAAAAACTTCCTCACATGGAAGGAATGAAAGAGAAAGGCTATGAAGTGTTATACTTTACTGACAGAGTAGATGAGTTTATGATTAATATGATGAGAGAGTTTGACGGTACTAAACTTCATTCTATACTTCAGGCTGATAATTCTGAAAATAAAGATGAAAACAAAGACAGTGCCAACAAAGAAGTTCTTAATGCTATAAAAGATGTATTAGGTTCCGGTAAAGTTGCAGAAGTAAGAGAGACTAACAGACTTAAAGAGAGCGTTGTTTGTTTATCAAATAAAGAGGATTCTATTAGTTTTAATATGGCTAAAGTTTTGGCTGAAACAGGAAATAACATGTTTGGTATGAAGCCTGAAAGGGTATTAGAAATTAATACTTCTCATGATGTTTTCAAAGCTATAGAAAAAGAATATAATGAAAATAAAGTTTCAGAACTTTTCAAAGAATACAGCGAGCTTTTATATGATGAAGCATGTATACTTGAAGGACTTCCTCTTGAAGATCCAAAACTATTTGCCAGCAGAATGAGTAAATTAATGCTTAAATTATAAATCTTAAAAAATATATAATTTATAAAAAAATAATAAAAGGCTTGAGTTTTAATACTTGAGCCTTTTTCAATTTTAAATCAAATTTTTTTTATTTTATTGGGAACTTTTTATATAAAAACTCGTCTAATAAACCAAATAAATTTAAGGAGTTCATATTATGAATATGAAAAAGAATATTATTATTATGACTATTGCATTGATTTTCGTTTTGCAAATCACTGCATTATCTCAGTATTATGGTCAGTATGATAATAACATATCACAAAAAACTATGTCCTTTATCAAATCTGCTTACCCTAATACCCAAGTTTTTAAATTAAAAAGCAGTAAAGAGGGTGGATATAAAGTAACATTATCAAATGGGGTGAAAATAGATTTTTCATATTCTGGAGAATGGGTTAATGTAGATGGAAAATATAATGGAGTTCCTGAAAATATTATACCAAGAAGTGTTTTAAGCACTATAAAAAATACATATCCTCAATCTATAGTAGTGAAAATAAAAAGAGAATGGGGTAATTATAAAGTAAAATTAAACAATGGCATGGAATTATTAATCTCTGAAAACGGACAATTATTTGGGCAAAGATATAAATAAATAATTTATAATAGGCTGTAATTTTTATAGATTGCAGCCTTTTTATTTTTTGTAATTTATTTTAAATCCCGCCCTTTAAACTTTATAACTATATTTGAAGTAAATAATTTTATTTATATTTAAAACTTAAACTGTAAAAAGATACCCGCCCAAACTTTTTTTAATTTATGGACTTTAACATCACGCGGTAAAAATATTAAAAAATTTATAGTTTATATTATAATTATTGTTTATCTCTATTTACAGAACTAGTTTAACGCGTGGTTTAAAATTTATTATTTTCTATCTGAAGAAAGAAGCATATCTATAAGCTATTTGTATCCCTAAATCTAAATTGCCATACGCTTCGCCTTTTGTAATTTCTGGTATATCTTTATTTATAAGCCTAAATCCCCAATCATATCCTAAATATAATCCAATAGCTATAGCCATGTCTTCTCTGAAAAATATATTATAATCGGCTACAAACTTTAAATATGTTCTAGGTTTTAGGTTTCCTCCTAAATTATAATCTGTTCCTTTATATCGTAATGTTATACAAGGACCTAAAGGAAGTCTTATCCCTATATCCAAACCTAAAGAGAAATCTCCTATATAAACCTTAGGCATTCCTCCAAAAGTAAGTGAATTAGCCTCATAAATATAATTCATATCTATATTATTTTTATGAATGCTTATTTTATTATATGAATAAGAAAAAGTACCTAAAAAACTCATGCTCACTAAATCACTTATCCCTAAGTAATATCCTAATCCTATACCAACGCCGCCTTGAAAATTTACTTCATTTCCTGATGGTTTATATTGAGGTATATTTCCATGCGGAATCATTATACCCATTCCTATAGGCACATTAACATTAAAATCAAGTCCATGCCTTATAGGATAAACATTATTAGAAATAGTTAATATTATAATTAATAGATATATTATAATATAATGTTTTTTTATCATGATCTCTCCAATTTTTATACTTATATTTTAATCATCAAATTTCTGTCCTAAAAGCTGTCCGCTGCCGGCATCTATATAAAGCTCCATCATATTATTTAGCTTTACTTCGTATATATTCCATTTCTTTTTTATTTTCGTTATTACAGTATTAGGATATGTTTTTGCTACCGTATTTGATACAGATTGAGGAAGTATATTTGAAGGCAAAGCAGTATAATTTCCTTCTATTTCTTTTAAATCCCCATTTCTAAAGAACTCTATTTCTACTCCATTATCTAATGCTATTTCATAAGTTTTTCTGTCCATTTCAGCATAAATTATATTAGTATTTTGAAAATATGTTTTTATAAACTGAAGTATATTGCTTGGCAGTTGATTTGGGGCAATATACATTCCATCAGCGTATGCGAAAATAGACACTGTTAAAAATAATAATATTATTTTTTTGTTCATGTTTCCTCTTGTTTTTATTTTTAATTAGCATCATAAGTTTTCTGTACAATCTAAATCAAAATGTATTACTATATTATCATTTAATATTACTTCATAAAATTCAGCTGTTTCATATATATTTATTATATTTTTACAATTAAAACAGTCATTTATAAAATAAACTGACTTTTTAGGAATAAAATTATCGTATAAAAATAAGTACATACTAATAAGAATAAATAATATTACTTCTCTTTTCATTTTTATTTAATGCCACACCGTTAATATAACAAAAATCGTATAAATATCAACATAAAAAATTATTTAAAAAAATAAAAATAAACTAGTAATTAATGTAAAATAATATAAAATATTATCAAGTATAATTTGTTAATGGAATGTTATATGATAGTAGATTTAAAAAAATATTCTTTAATAGATTTGCAGAAAATAAAGAATAATATTGACAGCATAAAAGATATGAGGTTGGATATTATTATTATTAATGAAGATGGTATATTGAGTGTAGTACCTTGTGAACAGATAGAAGATGTTTTATTGCAATTAGATGAATCTGAATATATTAAGAAATCTTCAATTTATGTAGATAAATCATTAATGTCAATAATAGGCAATCAATTAAATATAGATTTAAATAAACAGCATGCCGATATACATGATATTAATATTTTTTATTCATTGTATAAAAACTGTAAATTTGAAACGGATAAAGAATATTATGATAGCCATTTTAACGAATTAATTTCAATAAGAAATATAGAAAGAATAGATTATCTAAAAGAATTATTTAATAAATTAAAATTATTTATAACGCAGAATAAAATAGATTTGGAATTAGCGAAATTAATAGGTAATATTTTAACAGATATAGGCATTATAGAAAGATTAAATTTAATATACCATTTGAATTATATAAAACAGAATAATATATCGGACTTAAAAAACTATCAAAATGTTAAGAAAGATGATCTTCTTTTTGCAGATATTATAGGCACTATAGTTAATATATTAGATAAAGAGCATAGTGATACAGTTATATTCAATAATATTTCATCATTTAAAGATGATAATGTAATATGCCATAGCAACAGAGTATTTGTTATGATGGTAGAGTTTTTATATTATTATAATGAAGAGATATCAAGAGGCGTAGCTTCTAAATTAAGGGTAGATTATAAGAAGAAATATTATTCCTATTATAATGAAATAGGCAAAAAATATAATTTACTTACCAAAGCAGATAGAATAGAAGATATATCTAAAGTAGGTTTTAGAAAAATAGAGCAAAACGAGATAAAGTATTATGCTAGGGCTGCTTTTTGGCATGATATAGCACTTGTAGACATACTTCCTAATATTCCTATAGTTAGCAGTAATGAAGGAGATAATCATGCTGTATTAGGATTCAATTTACTTAAATACTGTATGGCACAGAATGAATATACATATACTACAGTAGGACTTCATCATGAATATTATGGAAATGGATATGGTACATTTACAAATATGTATAATAAACAGTTTGCAAATAAGAGTTATAATAATATAGAAAACATATTAACTTATGATGCTAATGATATTGATAATTTAACTGCATTATCATATTTTCCTGCCAAAGCTTTGGAGATAGTAGATTCTTATGATAGTTTATATGCTAGAATATCTAAGGATAGTTCGGGAAATATAGTGAATGATGTAATATCTTATATGTATGAGAATTTTTTAGGATATGATATAAAGATTGACCCTATAATTTTTTATATATTTATTAGATATTTAGAAAATGTTAGGAATGCTCGTATATTTGATTGTCCTTTATAATTAAATATATATTATATACTTGACAATTTAGAAAAATCTTATATCCTAATAGTAATGTTTTTTTGTTTTAGGGAAAGTAATTGTTAAAAAAAGATATTAATCAAGAGTATAAGGGACCTGTTAGCGTATATTTAAAGCAAATAGGTGAAATAAGAAGACTCACTAAAGAAGAAGAACTTGATTTATGGCAGCGTCTTGAAGTTTGCCGGGATAATAGAGCCGCATTGGAAAATAATGATGATGAGGAGTCTTTAAAAAAGATAGAAGAGATAGATAAAGAAATAGATTCTATACAGCATAAACTTGTAAAATCTAATTTGAGACTCGTAATAAGCATAGCAAAGAGATATTATAACAGCGGAGTACCTTTTATTGATATTATAGACGAGGGTAATATAGGTCTTATAGAGGCTGTCAAAAGATTTGAATATAAAAAAGGATTTAAATTTTCTACTTACGGTGTTTGGTGGATAAAGCAGAGCATAGTTAAAGAAATATCAAGTAAAAGGCATATTATTAGATTTCCTATGCATATAGCAAGGCTGATAAAAAAGAGCATACAAACTTCAAAAATACTTACTCAGAAATTAGGCAGAGATCCTACAATAGATGAAATAGCTAAAGAAATGAAAATAGATAGAAAAACTCTATCGTATATAATGATATTTACTCAGGATACTGCGAGTGTTGATTCTTTTTTCAGAAATTCTGATAATAATGATATGACTTCTATTATAGAAGATAAAAATTTCCCTTCACCGCATCAGAAAGCATTTATGGATAGTCTGAGAGATACTTTAACAGAGGCACTTAAATGTTTAGATGAAAAAGAAAGGACAGTAATTATATCAAGATACGGATTATACGGAAAAGAAGCTAAAACTCTTGAAGATACAGGAAAAGAATTAAACATTACAAGAGAAAGGGTAAGACAAATTCAAATAAAGGCTATAAAGAAACTTGCTGGGCTTAATTTATCTAAAGAATTAAAAAGTTTCTTATGGGATTAAATAATTTTCATCTTATAATTATATTTTTTTATTAAACAATTTATATTTTTACCGAAAAATTAATATAATAATTTATAATCATGGATGGGAATTTATGTCTAACGAAATGAAAGCAAAATTAAAACCTATAATTATAATAGTAATATTACTTGTAGTTTTAGCTGCGGGTTTTTTTATTACTAAAAGTATATTGAGCAGCAGTAATATACCTGTTCTAGATTTTGGGGCTTCTGATACTAATGATATGCCTGAAGATACTTTAACAACAGATGATATATTCGGTGAGGATATAACCCCTGAAGAAAAAGATTTCTTAGCTACGAATAATACTATATTATCAGATAATAATACTAATACTAAGTCAACAAATAAAGATTCTTCTATAAATCTTACAGATAATGGATTGTATGAGGCTGGAAACAATCTTGATATACCAGATATAAGACCTTCTGAAGCTAAGCCAAACAATAGCGGTTCAGCTTATACTTATAATACTGAAAATACTGTTTTAGTAACAAGTTCTAATACTCTTAGACCTAATAATAATATGATGATGGATACAGCAGTTTCTGCAGAAACAAATGTAAGAATAAGTTCGTTCATTATTAATTATAATGACAGATTTGTTGCTACTAGAAATAACCCTGTTTTAATAACTTTAGCAGTAAAATCTCCTGCTGAAGGAAAATATGCTAAAATAAGAGTATATGCTAGAAGAGTAGATAATAATTATAATATATTAAGCAGAGATTTAGTATTCTATTTGCCTAAAATATATGTATTGGACGGACAGGCTCAAACACAATTCTACTTCGCAGGAAGAACTTCTGCAAGCGGAAATTATTTGCCTAAAGGAAGATACTTATTATATGCCGAAGCAGAAATTACAGATGCTAACGGCAGATCAGTTGGAAAAGCAGGAAGATATCCTGTTCCTCAATGGAATTATGTTGTAACATTACAGTAAAAAATATTTGCTGTAATGCATAAAACTCCTCAGTATTATAAAAAATATTGAGGAGTTTTGATTTTATATATGATAATTATTTTTATATAATTTTAACTCATTCTCTTTGTTTCTTATTTTCTCTTAAACTATTTTATTGATGTTTTTATTATAATACATTTTATTAACTTTATGATAATGCAGTTTAGTATATAAACATTTCTAAGTTTTTAATATGTTTATAAAAACTATAAAGATCCTATAAAAAATCTATGCAGCTTAATTTAATAAAAAATTAAACTGCATATGAACAAACTCTGCATTCAATTCTGATAATTTTGCAATCTCACTCATTATACTATAATCAAATCCGCCTATTTGTCCGTCACTATTTAAATATCCGAAAGGAGTAAAATCAACATCTATTCCAACATATATTGGTTTGTTTTCAGTTTCAGATGTTTTTGAAGAATTAGCTCATGATACAAAGAGTATTGAAGAAATAATCATCATTAATATTAGTATTTTTTTTATTTTTATAACATCTTTTTTTAATTGATTTATAACTATTAATAGTATTATCGCATAATATGCTACTCTAATATTATATAAAAGTCAATAAATAAAAATACTAAAATATAGTTATCATAATATTGATATAATGATTATTTAATTATATAATAAAAAAATGAAAGTTAACATATTTACAGAAAATTTAAATACTAAAATATACGGACAAAATACTTTATTATTTGAATCATTAGAAAGTACAAATAAAAAAATGATAGAAGATTTGAATAATGGTATGAAGTTGGAAGAGGGCAGTGTATATATAGCATTAGTACAGACATCAGGAAAGGGCAGCTATGGTAATAAATGGGAATCTAATAATAATTTAGGATTATGGTTTAGTATTTTAGTTTATTCTCCTTATAAAAAAGAGGCTTTAAGTTTTCTGCCGGGTATAGCATTGAGTAAATGTTTAAGAGAAAAATATAATGTTGATGCTCATGTTAAATGGCCTAATGATGTTTTGGTAGATAATAAAAAAATATCAGGAACACTTATACAAGTTACATCTTTTGAAAATACAAATGCATGTGTTATAGGGACGGGAGTTAATTTATATCAAAGAATGGAAGATTTTGATTTGAGTATAAGAAATAAAGCTACTTCATTGTATATAGAAACTAATAAAAAGGCTAAATTAGAAAGTTTTTATAAAGATTTGATTTATTATTTTGAAGATATTTATACAGGAAGTAAAAAGTTATCAGAATATTTTAAAGAGTATAGTAAAATGATAGGAAAAACCATAAAGGCTATAAAAGATAATACTGAAATATATGCTTATGTAAAAGGAATAACTGAAGAAGGATATTTACAAGTTGAAGTTAATGGTAAAGATGAAACTTGGATATCCAGAGCTTCTTTAGATATAGATACAAATTATTAAAAATTAATAAACGGAAGGTAATTATGAGAAAACCAATACCATACAAAAAACCTGAAGAGAAAAAACATATAAATAAAAAGAGATTATTTCTCCTTATCATATTTGAAATAATTATTATAGTGCTGTCAATAGTTACTACGGCTATAATATCATTATTATTTGGAATTAATCCTTATATAAGTGCGGGGATAAGTGCTGCTATACTTGTTGTATTTAGCATATTTGTTGCTAGGGAGTTTTTACTTAGTATTAATAAATGATATAAGAATAAAAAAATACCTACCATATAATAAATGGGGTTTATTATGGTAGGCTTTTTAAGAAAACATATGATAAAAAATAAAAACAATCTATAATGTATAGTATACTATATATGGTTTTTGTCAATATAAATTTTTAAAATATTAAAAAAATAAATAATATAAATTTAATAAACTTATTTTTTATATTACATATAATACAAATAAATAGCATGTTATATTATTATAATGTAATTTCTTTTTTACTGCTGATTTTAAAAAATATAATAAGCGATATAATGGTTGTGATAGTAAGTATTGTAGAAAGTGCAGCTGCAGTTCCGTAACTAGCCCTTATAACCTCTTGATAAATTGCTACAGACATAGTTCTTGATTTGGTTGTATAAAGAATAACAGATGAGCTTAATTCATTAATAACTGTTATCCAGCTGAGTATTGCTCCTGATAATACGCCTGAAAGCATTAATTTTGCTGTTATATTAAAAAAAGTTTTTATTTCTGAAGCCCCCAAACTTATAGAAGCTTCATCAACATTTTTATTTATTTGATAAAGTATAGCAGAGCTTGATCTTAAAGTATAAGGGAGTCTTCTTATTACTAATGATATAATAATAATTATGGAGCTTCCTGTTAATATTATTGGAGGTTTATTGAATGCTGTTAAAAAAGTTATTCCAAGTACAGATCCTGGTATTATGTATGGGAACATTGATACTGTATCTATTATGTTAGTAAATATATTCTTTTTTCTGATTGTTATATATGCTGTGAGCATTCCTATAACTATTATTATTAATATTGTTATTATTCCATATATATATGTATTCTTTATTGAAGAAGTTAGGGAGTGAAATATTGCTGCATAGCTTTCAAAAGAAAATTGATTTGTAAAAACGGATCTGTTTGTTTTTAAGAATGAAGTATATATTACTGTAATTTGAGGAAGTATAGAAATAAAAACTAAAATATATATTATGCTATGAATTAATATAGATTTTACACCTTTTATATTTTTTGATTTTATGCTGTTCATAGAATTCATAGAATATGATCTTTTGTTTACAATATATTTTTGAAATATAAACATCATAGTTGTGATTATTACCATTATAACAGACATAGATGCTGAAAAATTAGCATTACTTCCTACTTCGCTTATGAATTCCGAATATATCATAGTAGGCATAGTTCTGTATCCTTCTCCTATGAGCATAGGTGTTCCAAAATCAGCCAATGCATTCATAAATACAATTAATCCCGCTGAAACTATAGTCGGTTTTATTAATGGTATAGTTACAGTCATATTTCGTACAAAACTAGAAGCTCCCAAGTTTTCAGAAGCTTCTAAAAGTATATTATCAATTTTGCCCAAAGCTCCGTAAATATACATAAATATAAATGGATATAATTTCAAAGAAAAAACTAAAAGTATTCCGCCAAAACCATATATAGTTGGTATATTAATACCTATATATGAGAAAAATCTGGTAATAACACCATTTCTTCCAAGAAGAAGTATCCAAGAATAAGCTCCTATAAATGCCGGAGACATCATAGATATAATTATTAGAATTTCTATTATTTGCTTACCTTTTAAATTATACATCTTCATGCAGTATGCTAAAATTGTACCTATTAATACGGCAAGTATAGTTACAGAAGTTGTTACGGCAAAACTATTTATTAATGTACTGTAATAATATTTTTTAGTGAAAAATCTTATAAAATTATTTAATGTCCAAGCATCAGTTTTTACATCTTTAAAACTGCTTAAAAATAATGAAAATAATGGATAAATTAAAAATAAAGCAAAAATAAATGTTATTATTATAGTAATATATGTCCAAAAGTCCATTTTTTTTAATATAGTTTTAATTTTGTTTTTCATAATAATTTTCTATTTTTAATATTATATATTCTGAAAATAAAAATATATTTTAATGAAAAATTATTAACTATAAACATTTTTCATGCTTTGCAATAACTAGAAATGTATATAAATATTTTAAATGCCTGTAACTATATTTTTAAATTTTTCAAGCCAAGCATCTTTATTTTTATCAACCATTTCTTCATCTTCTTTTATATCATTTATATTTTCAAGAGGCATAAGTATTTGAGAACCTTCTAAATTTTTTATTATCGCTCTTGTGAATAATTCATCATTGATGATTTTTTGTGCATCATAGCTTGTTACATAATCTACAAACTTTTTAGCATTTTCCAAATGTTTAGCATTTTTTATTATAGCCATAGAATGTGCTTTAGTTAGTACACCCTCTTTCATATATATAACATCTATAGGAGAACCTGTATGTATATAGTTGGCAGCGGCACTTTCAAATGTGAGTCCTACAGCATATTCTCCGTCAGCAACACCTTTATATACTGCAGAAGAACTGCTTAAAAGTTTACCGTCCAAATTGGCATATAATTTTTCTACATAATCCCATCCATTTTCAGGATTGCCATTACCCATAGCATAAAGCATATTAACTAACTGTTCAAAAGATGATGATGAAGTAGTAGGATCATTAAATGCTATTTGACCTTTCAAAGACGGATTAAGCAAATCAGCATAGCCTTCTATTTTTATGTCTTTTATTAAATTTGTATTTATTATCAATACGCTTGGACTAAGCATAAAGCCTGTTATGTATTTTTCTTTACTTCTGTAATCCTCATATATATTATCATAATTTGTTGTAACATAATCTTCAAAAAGCTCTGAATTATATTTTAATATATTTTCATTAGCGGCAAAAAATATATCGCCTAAAGGATCATTTTTTTCAGCTTCTATTCTTTTTATTATTTCAGCGGTACCTGCTATAATAATTTCTACATTTATGTCCGGATTTTTTTTATTAAATTCTTCTACAAGTCTGTCAATAAAAAATCTAGTGGCAGGAGTATATATTACTAAACTATTCATGTTTTCCTCTTTCTTACTAGAACATGAAGAAATTAATATTACTGCAATCAAAGATACTAAAAGTAATTTAATGATATTTTTCATATTTTTACCCTCGTTTTTATTTTTTATAATTTATCTGTAATTATATTTTTAAATTTTTCAAGCCAATTTTCCTGATTTTCTTTTACAAAATTATCTATATATTCTAATTCTTCATTTGAAGTAATGGCATTGATATTTTTTATATCAACTAATATAGGAGAACTTCCCAAATCTTTTCTTACAGCTCTTGCATTAAGCTCATCATTCATTTTCTTTTGAGTATCAAAGCTAGTCATATAATCCAAAAACTTTTTAGCATTTTCCATATTTTTAGCATTTTTTATTATATAAATACCAGCAGGCTCCATTATAACGCCTTCTTTCATATATACCAATTTTACAGGCGAACCAGAAGCAGCATAATTGGCAGCAGCATTTTCAAATGTAAGTCCTACAGTATATTCTCCGTCAGCAACACCTTTATATACTGCCGAAGAACCTGTAAGTAATTTTCCATCCAAATTATAGCATAATTTATTAACATAATCCCAGCCTTTATTAATATCATCTTTTCCCATTGTATATAACATAGTAACTAAATGTTTAAAAGATGATGATGAAGATGAAGGATCATTAAAGGCTATTTTTCCTTTTAATTGTTCATTAGTTAAATCAGAATATCCTTCTATATTGATATTTCCTACGAGATTAGTATTTACTATTAATACGCTTGGGCTAATCATAAATCTTGTCATAGAGCCTTCTGCATTTTTATAGCTGTATAGTATTTCATTTTCATTTGTTGATGTGTAATTTTCAAATAAATCCTGATTATTCTTTACCAAATTAATATTAGCTGCCATTAAAATATCGCATAATGGATCATTTTTTTCTGTTTCTATTCTTTTTATTAATTCACCTGTTCCGGCTATTATTAGTTCTACTTCTATATTTGGGTTTTTACTTTTGAAATCTTCTATTAACGGATCTATAAAATCTCTTGATGAAGGTGAATATATTACCAAAGATGATTTTTTTGATGTGTTCTCATTGCCGCCGCATGACAATATCATTATAGAAATTATCAAAATTATCATTATTCTATTATTAAAAAGTTTCATGGTTTTATCCGCAATTAATTTTGCAATAAAATATATTATATTATCTTTTTGTCAACAAAAAAATAAACTTTTATCACTATAAATTAACAAATTATAGCAAAAAAGTTTACATAATAAAAAAATGCTAATAAAAGTTATCATAATATCGATAATTATGTTAACATTTTAACTTTAGGATTATAATATATACTATGAAAAGCAAAATAGCTGACAGAGCATATACTCTCATAAAAAAAAAGAAATATAAAAAAGCCAAAAATTTACTTCTTAATAATAAAATTAAAATTTCTCATGATGCGGATGCCCTTGCTATGCTTTCATTTGCAGATATATTTTTAAAAGATTTTTACGGTGCTGAAGAACTATCAAGAAAGGCACTTAGAGAAGATAATTTTTGTTTTAATGCTATGCTTGCCAAGGCTTATGTTAGTTTACATAATGGACACAGAGAAAATGCATTGAGAGAGTATTTCAGAATATTAGATTTAGATCCTGAAAATAGAATTGCAAAAGACAATGTAGAAAGAATAAGATTTTTAACTAATAATGCAAAAGGCGATGAGATAAATCCAAGAGCATATTTACTAGGCAAAAAAAAGTTATCAATGTCAAGATTTTTAGTTCTCATACCTATAGCATTTGTACTTACATTTTTATCATACATTACAATAGACAGAGTATATCCTAAAATAAGATATGTACTTCTTGATAAAGAGCAAAAAGAGTTAAGAGAAAAACTTGAGAATGTTTACTTATTTGAGGGACTTGAAGACGGAAAGATTCCAGATAGTGCCAAAAGCCCTACATACTCACCGCGTGAAGTAGCAGAGATGTTTGACAAGGCTAAAAACAATATGAGAAGTGCATCTGTTAATGAAGCGGTTATGATAATAAATGGGGCATTAAAAAGCGACATTAACGAATACTTAAAAGAGAGATTCAGAGTGCTTAAAGAATTTGTAATAGCACCAGATTATAATATATTCAGAGAGAGTCCTAGTTATCTTACAGTAGCTGAGAATTATGACCTATACAATGGCGGCTATGTGAAATGGAAAGCTGATGTAAACAGAGTAACTCAGACTAACATTGACGGCATACCTAAAAAGAAAGCAAGAATATTAATTTACGATACTAATGACAAAGATATCGCTGGTGTAGCTGATTTAATAGTGAATGTAACTGTAACATTAGAAGCTAAAAATTATATAGAAGTTTACGGCAAGATTTTGGGTTATGACGCCAAGCAAAAATCAATACAGCTTGAAGGTCAGATTATAAAGCATTTACCTAAGAAGAAGTAAAAATTATTTATATAATTGCATAATCATCAGAAAACTATATAATAAAAAATATTTGTTAATAGGATTTTATATGTCTAAATATGATTTTAATATTATTATAGAACAAGATGAAGACGGAATGTATATAGCAACAGTACCTGCATTAAAAAGCTGTTATACTCAGGCAAAATCAATAGATGAGCTTTATGTAAGAATAAAAGAAGTTATAGAGCTTTGTCTTGAAGTTGAAGAAGAACATAACTATTTAAAAGATGATTACAAATATAATAAACTCATAAAAGCTGACAGGGTAGAAGTTAGTATATGAGCAAATTATCTATATGTGATTCAAAGACTATGATGAAGATTTTGATGTTATTAGGATTCAAAGAATTAAGACAAAAAGGAAGCCATAAATTTTTTATTAATAATAAAGGGCTTACTACAGTCATTCCAGTTCATAATGAAGATTTGACAAGAGGCTTAATAAGAAAAATTTTAAAAGACATAAATATCACTATAGATGAATATGAGAAGCTAAAAAAAGAAATTTGATTATAAAGCATTTGCCTAAGAAGAAGTCAAATATATTAATCACTATTGATATTATAGTTTAATAATATAAAATAAGATTATGATAAAATTTGAATGGGATAACAATAAAAATCTTATAAAAATATAAAGAAACATAAAATTTCATTTGAAGATGCAATATATGTTTTTTCAGATAAAAATGCCATCATTATGAAAGATGAAGAACATTCTAATTATGAGGACAGATTTATTACAATGGTAAATATTAATAGAAAGTTTATTGTTGTTGTTGTTGTTGTTCATACATACAGAATAAAAAATTCTAATGAAGAAGTTATAAGAATCATATCAGCTAGATATGCAACTAAGAATGAAATTAATAAATACTATAATAGGGGAAATTATGAGTGATATAAAAAAAGAATACTATTTTTCAAAAGCTCAGAAAATTACAGATTTTGAAAATGGTAAATTTTTTATTAATAATGAAGATATAGAAATTCCAATTTGTTTAGATAAAAAACATTATCTGAACTGAAAATTTTATCCAAGCAGTCAGAAACCTCAATATCAGAAATAGCTAATGAAATACTTTCAAAATATTTTAATCAATAAATAATTTGGATTATTACAGTTTTTCTATCAAATTATTATATTCTTCTACATCAAGATTTATCTCATTTAATATTTTTCTCATAAGAGGTCTTGATATTACCTTGCTTGAGTGAAAAGGAATAACAGTACATCTCCAGTCTTCATGTTTATAAAAAGCATGACTTCCTTTTTGCCTTTGTTTAATAAATCCTAATAAAATCAGCAATTTTTCTATAGTTTTTGCATCTTTTAAAATCAGCTTACTCATATCAGCTCTATTTCTTCTACCTTTACAAACTCTGGAATAGAATTCTTATCTTCGCTATCCATCTCTTCAAGACATAAATCCAGAACTTCTTTTAATTTTATATGTAATTCTTCCAAAGTATCAGCCTGTGTATGAGCACCTACTATTGAAGGAATATATCCCACATAAACATTGGTTTCCTTATCATATTCTATATATGCAAAAAATTTTTTATTCATTAATAAACCTCAAATTATTTAATATTTTAATTATAACATAAATTAAGACCCTTTGGCAAATTTCCTAAACGCAGTAACAGTCTGCACCGAGCCGTACCAGAAAGCAATTTTACCTAAAAAATAACAAATACCTGAAAAAAATTGTTTTATATAATTTTGTCCTAGTAATATTTCCAATCCTTTATAGTCTGTTGGATTTAAAAAAAAGAAGAAGTTATATATAAAATTACTTGTTAAATTTTGCCCAATAGATAAATCATATATTATTTTTAATGGTACTTTTCCAAACACTATACCTGATATAATTAATATTAATAAGTAAACATATATTTGCATTTCTTTTTTTATGAATTTTACAGATAATAATAAAATTATAAATATTGATAATATAAAATGCCAAGTAGTATTTGTAATTGAAAAATAAAAACCAAAAAAAGTTAAATTAGTTAATAATGTTATAATAAAAGCCTTAACCCAATTCTGACCATTGTCGCTGTAGATAGAACTTAATTCAATGGAAAGTATATCTCCTAAAGTTTTTAGATTTTTATTATTTTTCCAATTTTTTATTAAATCATCTTTATGTAGTTCTACTTCTTTGGCTTTATATTCTAATGCATCAATAGCATTGTTTCTAGCATAAGCCTGCTGTTTAAGAAATAAAGCACTTTCACGGTTAGCAAATTTATGCACTTTGAAATTAACAGGATTGATTAAACCTCCATTAATAACAGAGCCTTTAAAATCTGCTTCTTCTACTTCTATATTTTGTAAATCAATTTTTCCTGTTATTCTTATATTATAAAAATGCATTTTATTTATTTCATTATTCTTTTTATTTACATCTTTTAATATTTCTTTTTTTTCATCTTCTAATAAATAATTAAATAAACTATCATAAAAATTATTTTTTATAAAATTATTATCTATTGATAGAATAGAATTATTATCATTAAATTCAATTTTATTAAATAACAATTTATTTATTGTAGAACCACGAAAATACATAATTGTATTCATAGTCGTATTTTTGAATTCTAGATTTGATTTAAAATTAGATATATAAAAACAAATAATATTATTTAATTCACATTTTTTGCTAAATATTAAAATTGAATGGAATGTATTTCTTATAAAAAATGAAATACCATTAAATTTTGAATTCTTAATTTCAACTCTGCAGTCAAAATTACAATATGCAAATGATAACATATTATTAAATTCAATATTATCAAACTCTAACGGCAAACGTTGATAAAAATTAGAATATGAAAATACTAATAGTTTATTAAAATTAGAATCGTAAAATCCAAGATTTGATTGCAAAGTAGTATTGCGAAAATATACTGAACCATTAAAATTAAGATTTTGAATGCATAGACCATAAGAAATTACAATATTTTCAAAATTAATATTATAGTTTAATTCATATTTACCTTCTTTTTTTTTACTAAAATATTGAATTACATTCTCTAAACAAAAAGGAATTGGAATTTTTTCTTCAACATTGTCATTATTTATTCTTCCTATGTTTAAGGTATAGTCTTTTTCTTCTACATCTGTAATAACTATACTATAACCTTTTATAATTTTTCCTTTGTTAAGAGCCTGAGACAATAAATTACATTTAAGATATAATATTAATTCATCTTCTGTTTTACATTCTATAATATTTTTTTTGGCACACCTTGTTTCATTGATATCTAGTATAATCATAAAAAAATCTTAAAAAATTATATTTCAATTATAACCCAAATATGTAAATCATCAACAATATATAAGATAACAATTAGTGCTTGTAGTTCTTTTGGTTCTTTTATACCACGCCACAGCGGACAGGTGTCATAAAAGAACTGTGGGCGTGGCACGACTGTGTGCTTCGCAGGGCTAGTCCCCACAAATAATAAAAAAGATAAAAATTTTATTGTTCTTTTTCCCGCCTTTGCTCTGCGGGCTTCGCCAAAAGAACCAAAAAGTGCAAATGTTTTTACTTTATATCTTGGAATGTATAAACTTAAATTAATGCCTATATTTTGTATCTTTTTAAAAATAATTTTATTCTTTCAAAAAACCATGCTCATACATATTAGCAGAAATCTTATATGCATATAAGTTAGATTTGAATTTATTTAAAATAACAATATTTTTATATTATTAAAATTACTCAAAAAAAGATAATTTTCTATTTGTGAATTTTTTATTATATAGTATAATATAGTAAGGACAAAGCTATATTTAAAAAGGAGTTTACAAATATGGTTACAGCTATTACAACCACTGACACAACTAATACTTATGTTACGTCAATAGGCGGGGTAAATATTACTGTTAGAAACAATTTTTCTGACAATACAGCTTCGGTTGAAGTAGAGCCGAAAATCACGGGGGGGGCTTTAAATGTGCAAGGGTAATTTTCCCCCCTTATCGCATTTAATTATCGGTTCTTTAATTTTATACTTTAATAAAAAGTAGTCTTTTGTTCACTTATTTAAAAGTAATGGGGTTGTTCGTGGGTGGCAGCTCCATTTTTTATGCTCAAGAATTTGAATTACATTTTATATTTTTCTGAATCGATATTGTATTTCGCTCCCAAAATATATTATCCGTGTATCCTTGTATTTCTTTATTTTGTTCGGCAAGCTCTATTCTTTTTTCTGCCCAAGCACAATAGGTTTTATGCTGTTCTATTCCAGAGTAGTTTCTTCCTAGTTTTTTAGCAACAACCGAAGTAGTACCGCTTCCTAAAAAGGGATCAAATATAAAATCATTTTCATCTGAACTAGCTAATATCAATTTAGCAATTAACTTTTCGGGCTTTTGTGTAGGGTGAGCAGTATTTTCAGGCATAGACCAATATGGTATTGATATATCGTCCCAAAAATTAGAAGGATATGTATCTCTAAAGTTTCCATCCTTTGTTTCTATCCAGTCTTTAGGTTTTCCTTCTATTCGATACGGAGCTATTACTTTTCTTCTTATCTTGACATCATCTACATTAAAAGTGTATTTATTGGATATGGTGGCAAACCAAATATCTTCCATTCCATTCTTCCAGTTATTTTTAGCCCCTCTGCCTTTCTCCCTCTGCCAAGTGATTCTGTTTTGTATATTGAAATATTTATCTAAAACATTTCCTATTATAAGACTAGATTTCCAATCACAGCATACATATATTGTGGCATTTTCTTTTAATATTGGAATAATACTTTCTACCCATAGATGAGTGTATTTTTCATAGCTTAAATTATCTATATCTTTAAATTTAAAGCCATGATAATTTTTGGATATATTATAAGGCGGGTCAACTATTATTAAATCGGCTATATTATTTTCTATTTTTTTTAATACATCAAAAGTATTTCCATTTATAGTCTTGTTTATAATATCTTTTTTATTATATTCTTTTATATTTTCATTATCTATAATACATTTATTAAAATAGAATTTTCCCTCTTCAGTATTTATATCAAAATCAATAGTTTTATTCTTAACTGATTTAACTTTTGTATTCATGTATTTACCGCAATTATAAAATTATTCCCATTCTATGGTAGCAGGCGGTTTTGAAGATATATCATAAACAACGCGGTTAATACCTTTTACTTCATTTATTATTCTATTTGATATTATACCTAATACATTATAATCAATTTTAGCCCAATCAGCCGTCATAGCATCAATACTCTCAACAGCTCTAACTGCACAAACCTGCTCATAAGTTCTGCCGTCTCCCATAACACCAACACTTTTTACAGGAAGAAGCACAGCAAATGACTGCCATAATTTTCTGTAAAGCCCTGCCTTTTTTATTTCAGCTACAACTATATCGTCAGCTTCCTGAAGTATTTTTACTCGCTCCTCTTTAATATCTCCAAGTATTCTAACAGCTAAACCAGGACCTGGAAAAGGCTGTCTGTATACAATATCTTCCGGTAATTTTAATTCAAGCCCAATCTCTCTAACTTCATCTTTGAATAATTCTCTGAAAGGCTCTAAAAGTTCAAATTTCATATCTTTAGGAAGTCCGCCTACATTATGATGGCTTTTTATAACTGCAGAACTTCCCCTTAATGATACACTCTCTATAACATCTGGATAAAGCGTACCCTGTGCTAAAAAGCCTACATTTTCTATTTTTTTAGCCTCATCGCTGAATACATTTACAAATTCATGTCCTATTATTTTTCTTTTTTGCTCTGGGTCTGTAATACCTGCTAATTTATCCAAAAATCTCTTTGAAGCATCAACATATATCAAATCAATATTAAAATTATCTCTAAACACTTCTACTACTTTTTTGTCTTCATCTTTTCTTAAAAGACCGTTATTAACAAATATACATTTTAGCTGCTTTCCTATAGCTTTTTCTATTAACACAGCAGCAACAGAAGAATCAACTCCTCCAGAAAGTCCAAGTATTACATTTTTATTTCCTACTTTTTCTTTTATTCGTTTTATCTCGTACTCTATAAAAGAGCCCATATTCCAATTTTTTTCACATTTACAAATATTAAAAAGGAAATTCTCTATTATTTTTATTCCATTTTCTGTATGTACTACTTCAGGGTGAAACTGTATAGCATAAATATTTTTTTGTTTATTTTCTATAGCAGCTAATTCTGTATTAGGTGTTTTTGCTATAAGTTCAAAGCCTTCCGGTATAGATTTAATACTGTCTCCATGACTCATCCATACAATATTTTTTTTATCAAATGATTTGAATATGCTTTCATGATTAGTTATTTCAATTTCAGCTTTTCCATATTCGCGTTTCTCTGCACTTTCAACTTTTCCGCCCATAGAATAAACTATTATCTGCATACCATAGCATATTCCAAGTATAGGCATTCCCAATTCAAATAAGGCTTTATCAACTTTAGGAGCATCTTCTTCATACACACTTGAAGGACCTCCTGAAAGTATTATAGCTTTTGGATTAAATTCTTTTATAAAATCTATTGAAACATGAAAAGGGTGTATCTCTGAATAAACATTCAATTCTCTTATTCTTCTTGTAATAAGCTGAGTAAACTGTGAACCGAAATCTAGTATTAAAACCTTATCTATATTGCTTTGCATATATTTCCTCTTTATTATAAAATGCGGTTATTGATTAATTGAATAATATTACATTAAAATAATAAAATTTCAATTAATAGTTATCATAATATTTTGATAAATACGCACGGTAATATGATTTTTTATATAATAAAAATTGTTTTACTTAATAATTCTTATTTTGATAAAAAGGTTAATAGTGCGTTAATTAGCACATTAAATTTAAATAATACTAGGGTGGGTGTTATAATAAGAGAATAAATCTTATATAGATATACTATTTAAAATATAAATATAAAGTAAAATAACCTATAGGGTGGGGAGTGTAATAAAGTTTTAAGATTAAATTACATACCCCGCCCGTTAAAGTTTTTTATTTTTTTAGAATATAGAATTTTTAATTATTTTATTGTTTAATTAGAAAAAGCATGCCCGCCCAAGTGCTTACTAATTAATAAATATTATGTTAATTAAAATATGTTAATTCTTTTTTATTTGGCTTTAGTTTGTTATTCTGTATGTTTGGTATGGTAAAGCTATATTATGAAAATAGTGTAAATATTTATTATAAATCTTAGAAAATAATTTAATAAAATAAATTTTGATATATAATTATTATAGATTTAATATATAATAATTTAGGAGGAAATTTAGGTGACAGAGTTTAAGAGAAAAAACATTAAATTTAATTAAAGAATTACCAGAAGATAAACTTTTATCAGTAATAAATTTTATAAATAATGATTCAAATGAAAAAATAATAAATGATAAAAAACAGGCTTTATAAAATTTAAAGAAATATCAAGGCAGATTACCTGAAAATTTTGATTATAAAAAGAATTATAAGAATATAGAGATGAAAAGAATATGGTTTAGATTGTATAGTAACTAGGAACACACAAGATTTTTTTAATTCTAAAATAAAAGCAATAGAATCTAACATATTTATAACTCTAATAGAATAAAATATTATAATATACTTTTATAATATGGTTTATATACTGTTATAATTAAAAAGATTTTTATATGAAATTAATAAAATTATTATTTGAGTTGTAATTTAATAATATAATAGAGGCAATATGTCAGAGAATAAAACAGTAAGCAAAGAAAAGATAGCCAAATCATCATTGAAAATGTCATTGGTAACAACAGTAAGCAGAGTATTCGGGCTTGTAAGAGATCAGATACAGGCGGCTTTGCTTGGCACCACATTCATAGCAGATGCTTTTGCCATAGGATTTATACTTCCGAATCTATTGAGGCGATTATTTGCTGAAGGTAATATGGTTGCAAGCTTTATACCTGTATTTACTGAACTTGAAAAAGAAAAAGGTATTGAAGAATCAAAGAAATTTTTTAGGGCAGTTTTTACATTATTGGGATTAATACTTATAGTAGTTGTATGTATTGGAATAATGATATCACCTTTGCTTGTTAGAATACTTTATAAATCAGCAGACAATAATATAGAAGCACTCAATCTGGCATCAGATTTATCAAGAATAATGTTTCCTTATCTTTTTTTTATATCTTTAGCAGCTTTAATGCAGGGCGTACTTAATATAAGAGGCTATTATTCCATATCAGCGGCTAGCCCTATACTTTTAAATACTGTAATTATATCTATGGCTTTATTCTTTAAATTCTTTTTGCCTAATTTTTTTAATAATATGGCTTATGTATTTGCCTTTGCAGTATTACTCGGAGGATTTGTTCAATTTGCCTATCAAATGCCTTTTGTATATAAACAGGGTTTTAGTTTCAAGCCTTATTTTCATTTTAAAGAACATTATGTTTTAAAGATGATAAAATTATTTGCTCCCGGTATTTTTGGTGCTAGTATATATCAGATAAATTTGCTTGTTTCTACGGCATTTTCAGGTGCTATTGGAGAGGGTAGGGTTTCAGCTGTTACTTTTGCTACTAGAATACATGAATTTGTTTTGGGGGTTTTTGCTGTAAGTGTTGCAACTGTTATGCTGCCTACTTTAAGTAAATTAATAGCTGATAATAAAAAAGATGAAGCTGTTGAGAATTTAGGGTATTCTTTGAGGCTGGTTGCTTTAGTTACTATTCCTGCAACTTTCGGATTTTTGGTATTGGGCAGAGAAATTGTGAGAATGATATTTGAGTATGGAGCTTTTTCTTCAAAATCTACATATTTAGTATCAAGTGCTTTAAGGTATTTATCTATATCATTATTTTTTGTGGCAAGCTATAGAATACTTGTACAGTCATTTTATGCTATGAAAGATATGAAAACTCCTGTATATGTAGCATTTTTTACATTTATTATTAACGCTTTTAGTAATTATTTATGCGTTTATATATTTAAATTCGATATTATAGGAATATCTATATCAAGTGTTGTTGCAAATATTGTATCTTTTTGTATACTATATATATTGCTTATAAAGAGAATGGCAGTGAAATCGATAATAAATAAAAAATTTGAGGTTTTAAAGACATTGGCTGCTAGTTTGTTTATGGCGGCTTCTGTCTATGGAATGAAATATTATTTATTATCTGGGAATGCTGATTCTAGGATATTTTTTATATTAAAAGTATTTGCTGTAATATTATTAGGAGTAGTATTTTATTCTATAATAAATATTGTATTAAGAAATGATGATTTTGTTTCTTTTATTAATATGTTTAAAGGCAGATTATCGAGAAAGTTTATAAAAAAATAATATATATCATTCTTAATAATAACTTAAAAATATCCGATAATTTAAGTAATAATTTTTTTTATTTAAAATAAGGTTTTTTCTATGAGTCTAAAAAATAAGGTACTTTTATTAGTTATTATAGTTGTAATTTTAGCATTATCGCCAACAATTTTTATAAACACTAAAACAAATAGAGAGGCATTATATAATTCTGCAATGAATATTTCACAGAACTATTTTTATGATGTATCTTCTACTTTTGATAATATATTCAATTCAACTACAGTAGGTACTGTTTCTTTGGCGGATATAGCAACTGTATCTTATGATTTATACTCTACAGGAACTGTTACTGATGTTGCTACTAATTTAAGATCGGTAATATATAGATTCCATAAATCGCAATTAGGTTTGCATCATGTTATAGCAAATGGTATATATTTTGAACCCAATATCATAGCTAATAATCCTTATATGAGAGGTCTTTATTCTTTGTATTTGTATGATGTTGGAAATACAGGCAATATGCAACCCAAAATAGAAAGTGCTGTAGATAATTATAATAAGGAAGAATTTTACTATCTAGCCATTCCTGAAACTTGGAACAGAGAAGCTAAAAGACCTAGAACTATTTATTATTCTTCTCCATATTTAAAGAATATTGATAAGCCTCAAAAAGTTATTTCTTTTTCTTCTCCTATATACTCTAGTATTAATAATAATCTTATAGGCGTTTCTTTGTCGGATGTTTCTTTGGAAATAGTTCATGAGATGTTTACAAATATAGTAAAGACAGGACCTTTTAATACTGTTATATTTGATTCCAGAGATAGGAAAATAGTTTATCATGATAATCCTAACTATATATTAAGCGATTTGAAAGATATAGAATGGATCAACAATTTAATAGATAATACAACATTTTATACTAACACTAGGATAATAGAAAATTATAAAGTAGGAGATAATAGCTATACTTTATTATTTAAACAGTTTGATAATGGTTTTTATAATATATTTATGTATGTTCCTACGAGCTTTTTCTATAATGTGTTAGTTACAACTAATAATACAATATTCTTTATATTAATAGTTGCTATTATAGTTATAATAGTAGTTTTGAATATTACTATTCCTATATCATTAAAGCCTTTGGATAGAATATCTCAGGAATTAGAATCTGGAGTATTTGATAATAATATATTTGTTAATGTCAGTAAGATTAATTCTAGGGACTCACTTGGAGATTTGAGTACTTGGATAAGAATATTTTTTGATATGGTTCAGCATGTATTTTCGAGTGTATCAAAAACTCTTAAAGTATCAAAAGAACAAAGCAATGCTTTAAAAGTTAAGATGGCGGATATATCTGAAGCTGCTGGTTCTATGACCGAGTCTGTAAGTATGATAATAGATAATATATCATCTCAGCAAACGGAATTTAAACATGTAGAAACAAGTAATTTAGAAATATATAAAATTATAGCTTCAAGTTTGGCTGAATTAATTTCTATTGATGATATGACCAATAATCTTCAAAGTAAAATTGATGATCAGTCTGTGAGTATAAATCAAATCAATTCATTAACTATGACTATGCAGAAAGATATGCAGGAAGTATCTGTTTCTGTTGGTAAGGCTAAAGAAGAATCAGAACATGTTGTATCTTTAGCAGAGGAAAGCAAAGAAAAAATAGTAAAAACAGAAAATATTACAAAATCATTAATAACTTCTATAAGAGGTATTACAGATTTTGTAAACTCAACTATCGATATATCTCAGCAGACAAATATGTTAGCGATGAATGCTGCTATTGAGGCAGCACATGCAGGCGAGCAAGGTAAAGGTTTCGCGGTTGTTGCTGAAGAGATTAGGAAATTAGCAACTACAACAAATTTACAGTCTGAAAAAGCTTGGAAAATATTAAGAGATATAGAAAAAGAAATGAACCAAATTATGTCAAGTATGACAGAAAGAATAATAACTACAGAAGATATGCTAGTTAAACTTCAAAATTTTGTTAATACTATGACTAAAGTAAAAAAAGTAGCAGATGAAAAATGCGATTCTACAAAAGAAATAAGCGTATCAATAGAAAGTTTGCATGATGCTGTAAAAGATATTAAAGAACAATATACTAATTTGCATGGCAGAATATCTGTAGCTAAAGATGATTTAGTAAATCTTTCTGATTTCTCTAAGAAAAATGATGAGGCTATGAAACTTGTATCTGAAAATAGCGATGACATAGTTTCTAAAACACAGGATATGGGAAATCATATAGGAAATGTATTCGGACTTATAAAAGAAATAGAACAGCTTTCTAATGTTGCAAGCGATTCTATGGATATGTTAGAAAAAGAAATGTCCAATTATGTTATAAAAGATTTTGAAGATGTTATTAAAGAAAAAATCAAAATTATTAATGAAGGAGACAGAGCATACAGCAGACAGGCTTTTGTTAAAAGTATTTATAAATTTGTAGTAACTACTTTCGGAAAAGAAAAATTCAGCCATCTTTTAGAGCAAATGCCTGATGAATGCAAAGAAATATTCAAAGACGCTCAAAAGACTAAATTTAGAAAGAAATATCCTTTATCTACATCTTGTTTCATACCTATGACCTCAATAATGGATGAGTTTTATGATGGGGCTAGAGAAGGTATAAGAGAAAAAGCTAGATATGATTTTAAAAAGTTTAGTTTTATGAAAAAATTATTCATAAAGATTGCTAAAAAGAATTCTTTGGCTGATGTGTTTGTTAATTTCTCTAAGAAAATGTTTAAAAATATTTATATAGAAGTAGTTAAAGCAGAAAAGAAACGCATTATTTACCATCTTCATTATTTCCCTAATTATGATTCTATGATAGAAACTTATTTTGATGAGATAATAAAGAATATATTTAGGTTTAAATATCCTAATGGTTCTAAGGTAAGAATGACTAAGTCTATAAGTAAAGGTTATATTTATACTGAGTATATAGTAACTTGGTAATTATTATAAAATATAAAGTCTGAATCTTTAATGGTTCAGACTTTTTTATTGCTAATATATTTTTAATCATTTCCGATATAGTTAATGATATAATTTTATTATAGGAAATGTATATTATGAATATAAGCGATAAATATAATTTAAGTATGGGCAATGCCAATTTGACTAAATTAGAAAATGCTAAAAAACAATATGGAAATGCTAAATTCTCTATAGAGGATACAAATACAGAAAATGTTAATGAGGCAGTATCTAAATATAATAAAGATTTTGAAAAAAAGCGTCTAAGACAAGTATCTGAAGATTTTGAAGCTTTGATGATTAATCAAATGCTTAAAGAGATGAGAAAAACTGTAGATAAAAGCGGTTTAATAGATGGTGGTATGGCAGAACAGATATTTGAAGACATGCTTTATGATGAGTATGCTAAAGAATTCTCAAAAACAAAAACTTTTGGTCTTGCTGATATCATATATAATCAAATGGAAAAATATGTATAATATAGTTTTGATTTATAAGCATAATAATTTAATATTATGATAAAAATTTTAAAACTTATATTAATATTTTTTACAGCATTTTTTATAAATTCTGATAGTAATAAATCTTCTAATATATATTCTATTCCTATAGATGAATTATGCATGATTAGAAATGTTACAGGATTTCCATGTCCCGGATGCGGAATGACAAGAGCACATATAGAAATTTTGAAATTAGATTTTAAAAAGGCTTTTTATTATCATCCGCTATTCATATTTCCAAGTATTATTTTCTTTGCAGTAATTTTTAGAAAAAGATTCAAAATTGCAAATTATATTTATTATAATAATTATATTATAATAAATATATTACTAATTTTTATAATAGTTTATATCATCAGATTCATATTACTATTCCCAAATGAAGAGCCTTTTACATATAATTATGATAGTAAATTTTACAAAACATTCACTATTATAAAAAATATTCTTAAATAATTATAGTATGTAAATTTCTTTTATAAATGTTAATTTTTCAAATTTCTATTTTATTGGTTTAATTCTATATATTTTGTAACTATATAAAAAAATAAGATAGGAATTAAAAATATGCCTGTATTTTTATTTATATTGCTATATATGTTTCTGTCTTTTCATATTTATGCAGAAGATGAAAATACATTTGATGATAAAATAATGCAAGATGAAACAAATGAGATTCAAGCATCTCATAAAGAAAAAGGATTTCTTTTAGACAGATCAATCAATATAAGCAAAAATCAAATAAAATCTTCTAAAGCAAAAAATACAGCAGAATTAATAAAAGAATATTCAGGTATAGATATAAAAAATAAAACAGTATACTCTCAGTCTACATTTATATTGAATGGGAAAGTTCTTAATAATGAGGAAAAAAGAGTATATTTATTTTTATATAATAAAGATGATATAGATTCAATTTATATAGATTATTACGGATCAATCGGGAGTATTGTATATAATATTTTAAGTAAAAAATATTCTGAATATGAAGAGCTTTTGTATGTGAATTTATTAAAAGATGTTCAGCTTGAATCAGATAAAACTATTAAATATGTGAAAACACAGACTAATGAAAGTAAATCTTCTGGTAAGATGAATGTACTTGAATATAATTTAAAGAATCAAAATAACAGTTCATTGAAATTTAATTTAGATACTTCAGGAGAGGAAAGAGGATTCAGCGGAAAGAAAAGTAAAACTGCTGATTTCAGATCATATATAAACGGAGATGTAAATTTCAAATTAAATCCGGTAAAACAAATAAGTTTAACAGGAAAGTATTTTGTTAATATGCAGACAGATATTGCAATGCTTAATAAAGGTTATACTAATAATATAAAAAATCAGAATATTTATCAGGGAGGAAATATAGGGATATCATTAAAGCCTCATGATATAGTTACTCTGGAAGCTCTGTATTTTATAAGTTCTAAAAAAGATTTACTTACAAATAATAATCAATATATAACAACGCAAGGAAGTAAAACTAGTATAATATTTAACATACCAATAAAGGATATTAGTTCAACTATAAGAATAAAGGGGAATTATTCATATTTGGTTGGTAAAAATTTATATAATGTAAGTGTGAATAATAATGATTTACCCGGACTTCCGAGACATCAATTCAATACTTCATTAGAATATATATATAGTCAAAATAGTGATTTTGAATCAAGCATACTTTTTAATGTACAATATATAGGAGATCAATATAATAATACAACAAAATCTGAAGTTGATAAATCATATACTACTTTTGATATTATAAGTTCATTTGTATTTAAGAAATATACATCTTTAAAATTTGGAGTTAAAAATGTATTAGATGTTAAATATGAAACAATTAAGGGTTATCCTATATCAAGCAGAGAATATTTTGTAAATGTTTCTGCAAAATTACGATAATAATTAAGTTATGTAATCTATTAAAAAACAATTATGGAAATATTATGAAAAAGACATTTCTTATTATTGACGCTTTTGGTATACTTTACAGATACCATTTTATTTTTTTGAAAAGACCTCTTTTAAACTCTAAGGGGCAGAATGTTTCATCTATTAACGGTTTTATGAGAACTTACTTCTCGCTTATTAATACATATCCTGCAGAATATACGGCTATAGCTTTGGACAGCTCAAGAAAAACATTTAGAAATGAAATATATAAAGAGTATAAAGAAAACAGAGAAAGTATGCCTGATGATTTGAGAAGTCAGATACCTATACTTTATAATTTGATAGATGCTTTAGGAATATCAAGAATAGTGCTTGATAATTATGAGGCTGATGATATTGTAGGAACTATTGCTGAAAAAAATAAAAAAGAGAATATAAAAACTATTATTTACTCTCCAGATAAAGACATACTTCAGCTTGTATGCGACGATGTTAGAGTGGTGGCTAGCAATAAAGATAATGAGCTTATGGAGTATGATGAAGAGACTGTTAAGGAAAAGAGGGGAGTTTATCCTAATCAGATAATAGATTTACTTGCTTTAATGGGGGACGCTTCTGATAATATACCGGGAGTTAAGGGAGTAGGGGAGAAAACCGCTTTAAAACTTCTTGAAGAGTATAAAAGTTTGGACGGTATATATGAAAATATTGATTCTATTAAAGGAAAAGTGCAGGAAAAATTAATAGAATCAAAAGACATGGCATATATGAGTTATAAACTTGCTACCATAGAAAAAAATATAAAAGATTTTAATTTGGATTATAATGAGATAGCAAAAAATAAAATAAATATTGAAGAAGTTAATAAAATATTAGATGAACTAGAATTAAGACAAATAAGAGATAAAATTAATTCTTATATATATGGAGTAATCAGCAAAAAAGAAGAAAAGGTTAAAATATCAAAAAATAATGATGCATCATCTAAAGAAAGAGAAAATAAAGAAGATAAAAAAGAAGAAAAAGAAGAAAGCCCAATACTCAGTGCCAAAGATAATAAAGCAAGCTATTATTTAATAGAAAATGAAACAGAACTTAAAAATTTATTAAATGATATTAATAGTAAAAAATTAGTATGTGTAGATTTTGAAACTACAGGTCTTGATGTATTTAAAGATACTATAATAGGAATATCTTTTGCAATAAGGTCTAATGAAGCATTTTATTTAGATTTAAGCGGAAGAACAAATATAGATAAAGATAAATGCTTAAATATGGTATTTGAAACTTTAGCCAAAGAAGATATAAAAGTTATAGGGCATAATCTTAAATATGAATACAAAATGATGAGGGCTATCAATAAAAGTTTTGGAAATATGTATTTTGATACTATGGTAGCTGCATATTTGATTAACCCAACAAGAGGAAGATATAATATGGACGATTTGGCTATAGGATATCTTTCATACAATACTATTAAGTACAGCGATATAACAGATAATGCCAAAAAAACTTTATTGGACGTGCCTTTAAAAGATGTTGTTGAATATGCATGCGAAGATGCAGATATAACATTCAGATTTTATGAATGCTTTGCTCCTCTTTTAAAAACACATAATCTTGAGGAATTATTTTTTAATATAGAAATGCCTCTTGTAAGCGTACTTGCTGATATGGAGTTTGACGGAGTATATATAAGCAGCGAAAAAATGAAATCATTATCCGATGAATACTCTTCTCTTTTAGAAAAAACAAAGAAAAAAATATATGAAGAAGCAGGAGAAGAGTTTAATATTCAGTCTCCTAAACAGCTTGAATATATATTATTTGACAAAATGGGAATACCTCCTACAAAAAAAACTAAAACAGGATTTTCTACTGATGAGGAAGTATTAACAGAATTATCACAGAAATATAAAATAGCTGAGTATATGCTTACATATAGAAAATACGCAAAATTAAAAAATACTTATCTTGATGTATTTCCTACTTTAATAAATGAAAAAACAGGAAGAATACATGCTTCATTCAATCAAACTGTAACAGCTACAGGCAGATTATCATCATCAGAGCCTAATTTGCAGAATATTCCAGTGAGAGGAGAAGAGGGCAGAGAGATAAGAAATACATTCATAGCAGAGAAAGGAAATTTGCTTATAGCAGCCGACTATTCTCAAATAGAATTGAGACTATTAGCACATTTTAGTAATGATCCTGCATTAGTAGAAGCATTCAAAAATAATGATGATATTCACAGAAAAACAGCAATGAAAATATATTCTGTAAGTAAAGATCATGTAACTGCCTCAATGAGAAATATTGCCAAAATAATAAACTTTTCTATAATATATGGTAAAACAGCATTCGGACTTTCAAAAGAGCTTGGCATAAAACGCAAAGAAGCAGATGATTTTATAAAGGGATATTTTTCTACTTATTCAAGAGTAAAACCTTTCTGCGAGGAAGTTGTTGAGGAAGTAAGAAATAAAGGCTATGTACGAACTATGTGCGGAAGGATTAGAGATTTATCCAAAACTATAAACTCTTCTAATTCTATGGCTAGAAATGAGGCTGAGAGAATGGCTTTAAATACTCTTATTCAGGGAAGTGCTGCTGATATGATAAAGGTGGCTATGGTTGCTATACATAAAGAATTTAAGAATCATTTAAAAACTGCCAAAATAGTTATGCAAGTTCATGATGAATTAGTAGTTGAAGTTTCAGAAAAAGAGGCAGATAAGGCTATGACTATAATGAAAGAGATAATGGAGCATTCTGTAAAAACTAATGTTCCTATAACAGTTGATATACATAAAGGTATGAGTTGGGGAGAAGTTCATTAATTTTTAATTTAAGAGAAGGGGTGTTTAATATAAAACCCTTTCTCTTAATTTTTATGTTTAATATTTTATTTTGTAAAACCTTTAGTCTTTTCAAAGAGTTCTATGTATTGCTTTATACCTTTAGCTGTTGCTTTTACCATTTTTAGCCTTGTCTCTTTTGTATTCATAAGTTTAGCATCTTCTGGATTTGTGATAAATCCTAATTCTATTAATGTGGAAGGCATAACAGCACCTTTTAATACATAAAATAAAGCATTTTGTACAGGTCTTGTTCTTCTTGCAACTCCTGATACTTTAAGAACCTCTTCTGTAATTGATTCTGCTAATAATTTACTTTCTTTTTGATATTGTTCTACAAGCATGTAATTATGTGTAATTTGAGAAGAATCATTTTCATATTTTGAAGTGTCTATATTATCAAATTTTACCAAAGCATCATTTTCAAACATAGATACAGCCCTAGCATATTCGCTTGATTCCTGAGCACTAACAAAATAAGCCTCAAAACCTCTGGCACTTGTACTGAATGATGCATTGGCATGCACGCTTACAAATAATGCATTTTTGGATTTATCCGTATTTATTTTAGCAGCCTCATTTGCTATCTTAAAGCGCTCTTCAAGTGTAGGATATATATCATTAGTACGCGTTAAGACTATTTTTACATCTGGGAGTAATTCTTCTAACTCTTCTTTTAATTCTAAAGAAAAAGAAAGAACTATATCTTTTTCATATAATTTATTTACCCCAATAGCTCCGGGGTCTTTTCCGCCATGTCCTGGATCTATAATTATTGTCGATATAGTTTTTTCGTTAAATTTACTTACTGCAGGATTAAAAGCCTCTTTCAAATCCTCTACTTTTATATTTAGATTATTTAGTTTTATTTTATCATTATTCTGTGCATAAACTAAATAAGTATTAAACAGAGCTAATACAATAATGAAAAATAATGTTATTCTTCGTCTTCTTTTATCTCCTCTGAATAACCGCAATCTTCCTTGATACAAACTTTAAACAATCCTTTGTTTTTAATATTCTTCTCAACCATAAGTCCTCCGCATTTAGGACAAGGTTCCTGAAGAGGTTTATCCCAGCTTACAAAATCGCATTTAGGATAATTAGAACAGCCATAGAATTCTCTTCCTCTTTTTGATCTTTTTAAAGTAATATCTCCGCCGCATTTAGGACATACACCAAAAGGTATTCCTTTAGTATTTTTACATTCAGGAAATCCGGAACATGCTATGAAATAGCCGTATTTTCCAAGTCTTTTAATCATTTTCTTGCCGCATTTCTCGCATACAAAATCTGTTTCCTCATTGAAAAAGTCCTTCATATTGTTAATATTTTCAGTAGCTGTTTTCAATGTATCCAAAAAATGAGGATAGAATTCTTTTAATATATTATTCCATTCTATATTATCGTCTTCTATTTTATCAAGTTTACTTTCCATATCAGCTGTGAAGTTAATATTTACAAGTTCTGGGAAATTTTCACTTATAAGTTCATTAACAAGTTTTCCCAATTCTGTAGGTATTAACTGCTTTCCTTTTCTCTGTACATAATGCCTTGATATTATTGTTTTAATAGTAGGAGCATAAGTAGAAGGTCTTCCTATTCCAGATTCTTCTAGTATTTTAACGAGTGAAGCATCTGTATATCTTGGAGGAGGCGTAGTGAAATGCTGCTGCGGATTATTTTCAACAAATTCGCAAACATCATCTTTTGATAAATTAGGCATTTTTGAAGCCTTTTCTTTATCTTCTTTATCTATTGTAAGAACTTTCATAAATCCGTCAAATTCTATTTTTGAGGAAGAAAGTGAAAACTCACAGTCTCCTGCTGTTATGATTGCTCTTGTATTTTTCATTTTTGCAGGAAGCATTTGAGAAGATACAAATCTCTCCCATATAAGTTTGTACAGTTTATATTGATCTGTTTTTAAATATTCTTTAATACTGTCTGGTGTTAAAAATACATTAGTAGGTCTTATAGCTTCGTGTGCATCCTGAGCATTCTTTTTTACTGAGTATGTAGGAGCTTCATTAGGTAAATAATTACTTCCATATTCTTTTTCTATAAACTCTCTTGCCTGTTCCTGAGCTACAGGGGATATTCTTACACTGTCAGTACGCATATATGTTATTAAACCTGTTGCTTCTCCTGCAATGTCTACTCCTTCATAAAGTGATTGAGCTACCTGCATAGTTTTTGAGGCACTATATCCCAATGCACTGCTTGCCGCCTGCTGAAGTTTACTTGTTGTATAAGGAGCTGTTGGGTTTCTTAGTCTGTCTTTTACCTCTATACTTGAAACTGTATAAGTTTTATCTTTAAGATGCTCCATTATATCATCAACATCCTGCTTAGTTTTTAAATCTGGTTTCTCACCTTTATATTTTTGAAGTTCAGCTAAAAACTCTTTATTTTTATGTTTTAAAAATACTCCGAATGTCCAATATTCTACAGGTACAAAAGTTTCAATTTCATCTTCTCTATTGCATATTATAAGCAAAGCAACATTTTGTACTCGTCCGGCTGAAAGTCCTCTTTTTATTTTTTCCCAAAGCAAAGGGCTAAGATTATAACCAATGAGTCTGTCTAATACTCTTCTTGCCTTTTGAGCATTTACCTTTGAAATATCTATATCTCTTGGCTGATCTATTGCTTCTTTTAATGCATCTTTAGTTATCTCATGAAAAACTATTCTTTTTATAGGTACAGCAGAGTTAACGCCTCTGATTTTGTTTCCTATATGCCAAGCAATGCTTTCTCCCTCTCTATCATCGTCGGCTGCTAATAAAACCTCTTCAGCCTTTTTCGCTTCTTTCTTCAATTCATTTAATATTTTAGCTCTTCCTCTTATTGTGATGTATTCAGGTTCAAAGCCATGATCAACATCTATAGCTAGTCTGCTTCTAGGCAAATCTATTAAATGCCCCATTGATGACATTACAAGATAATCAGAGCCTAAATATCTGTTAATTGTTTTAGCTTTTGCCGGAGACTCCACTATAACAAGTTTTTTCTTTTTAGACTCTTTTTTGTCCTTTTTCTTTTTAGATGCTGTTTTTTTTACTTTTTCCTCTGTTGTTGTAGCCATAGTTAAATCTCCTTTTATAAATCCTAAAGTTATATATATTTTTTATTTTTCTATAGTGTAATATTTTCCTGAAAGCTGCTTTATAATCCCTTTTATTTCCAATTGCATTAGCATAGAAGTTACAGCCTGCACTTTCATTTTGCTTTCTTCTATAATTTCATCAATATGTATTTTATCATTTTGTTTTATTATATTATAAAGCAATGACTCATCTTCCTGTAAACCGCTTATAATAGATTCATAATTTTGTTTTTCAGTTTTCTTTTTTTTATTTTCTTCTTTTTTTATTTCTTTATTGCTTTCATTTTTTATAGAATCATTTTTTACGGCTTTAGATTTTATCTCTCCGCCTTCAAAATATTTTAATTTCATTTTTATATAATCATCATCATTTGAAAATATTGAATCAAAATCTTCTAGTATATCCATATAACTATATGCTATTTTCGCCCCGTCTTTGTATAATTTATGATTTCCGAAATAACAGTTTTTTTTCTCATCATAAGGAGCTACATAAACATCTCTGCCTTGATTTAGAGCATAATCAACTGTAATTAAAGCACCGGATTTACTCGGAGCTTCCGCCATAACAACAGCATAAGAAAGTCCTGATATTATTCTGTTTCTTCTAGGGAAATTCATTCTATCTGGTTTTCTTCCAATTTCAAATTCGCTTACTATTAATCCTTTTTCTGATAATTTATTATATATCTGCAAATTTTCAGAAGGGTAAACTGTATCTATACCATTTCCCAAAACAGCTACAGTATTAATATGAGATGATATAGCCCCAAGATGTGCCTCTCTATCAACTCCCTTAGCCATTCCGGAAACAACCGATATATTTAAAGATGATAATTTACTTGCAAGTTCAAAAGAATATTTACGGCTTTCATTTGTAGGCTCTCTTGTACCTACTATAGCTATAGCATTTCTTCTTAGTTTTTTCAAATCCCCCTTGTAATAAAGTATATAAGGAGGATTATCTATTTGTTTTAAATTAAATGGGTAATCTTCATTAAATAAATCTAATATTCCTATTCCATAATCTTTTGATTTTTCTACTATTGTATTTGCTTTATCTAATATCTCATTTTTATCAAAGCTGCCTATTTGAGATTTAAATTTTTTTTCTAATAATTCCCTAATGTTTTCTTCTTTATCTTCAAAAATATTTTCTACAGATTCATAATGATTAATAAGTTCGGATATTCTTTTATCTCCTACTTTATCAATTTGATTTAAGGCAATCAAATAAGTTTTAATATCATAATTTTTACTCAATTTTGCTGTCCTATAATTTGCTCAATATTTTTTAAAACTATTTCTTTTAAATTATTTTCAACAGGAAGATTGAGTATTTTTCTGTATGCTGCAACAGCTTCATTATAATTTCCCCTGCTGTACTGTATTCTTGCTAATAACATTAAATAGTCTGCATTATTAGGATCCATTTCTACGGCTTTTTTTATATTATCAAATGCTTCCTCATAATTATTTTCTTGTATCCCTTTCAATGATGCTAAAGCCGCATAATAATTAGGATTGTTAGGATCTTTATTTATAGCAAAACTAATATTGTTTTCTGCTCTTTGTATAAAATTACTCTTTTTTTCATAAGTATCAGCACTTTCTGCTAAATTGGCATAAGATATTCCAAGTCCGTATCTTAAATAAGGACTATTTGGAAGTATTTTTAATGCTTCGTTAAAATATTTTGCTGAATATGCATACTGCTCTTTTACTAAACTTCTTTCTGCTAAAGTTCTGTATACAGATGCGAGTCTATCCTGAGCATATATTTTCTGATTTATAATATCATTATAAGTGGATGTTATTTCAAGCAAGGCTTTATCATCATCTGCATTTTTTCCTTTTTCATATAGACTATAAGCTCTATTTAAATTAAATCTATTGAAAATAACCTGTTTATTACATGATATTATAGATAAAAAACAAATCATCAATGTAAAATATTTAAAAATTACTTTCATTTATTTTCCTCACAAATATAATATATACAATATAATAGAAAAAAGTAAAGAAAATTATTAATATAATAGTAATAATTAATGAAAATATGTGTTTATAATATAAAAATATAGTGTATTTTTTATAGAATTGTATTAAAAAGTTAATAGTTACACTCTATTTTAAAAATATAATATCAGTTTTTATTTTATTTTTATCTATATTAGGATATTCTTCTTCAAGAACCTTTTCAAACATAAATTTATAAGTATTTAATTGATATTGATATTTTTTTATATTATATTCGTTTTCTTGAGCTACTTTATAATCTAAAATATAATATTCATCATTTTTATTTTTAGTTATAATATCAATTTTTCCTGTTATTAAATCTTTTCCGTTATAATGCTGGAATGTATGTTCTCTTGAAATTATTTCTTCATTTCCGCTTAATATATTTTGTATGTGATAGTTTTCAAATAACTTTTTGAATGCTGTATTTAAACTTTCTGTTAATTGTTCTTTACTATAATGGTTATTACTTTTTAGAATATGTGATTTTATTTTTTCCAAATATTTTTCTTTTTCTTTTTGATATTTATCAAAGTTAAAATATTCAAGCATTTTATGTATTATTATTCCTATATCTTTATATGATATTACTTCTATATCATCATTATACTGATTATCTGTATTATTTATATCATTTTCTAATTTTGATATTTTTCTATCTAATAGCTCTGATATATTAACATAATTTTTATTAAAAATATTATTTAAAGAAGGATTAATATTTTTTATATATTCATTGCTGTTTTCTTTTTTATTTTCTTTTGAAATACTGTCTATTTTTTGTTTTATTTCTTCGGCATTTTTAATATTTATCTCTTCATTTGGTTTTACTGATAATCCGTATAAATATGTACTAATAAATTTATTTTCTATATTATCAATTTTTATCAATCCTTTTGTCTCTTCGCTTATAATATCTGCTTTATATTTTTTTGTTTCATTATTAAGATATTTATCTAAATATGATCTGTATGTTTCTTCTTTTGTATGCTCTCCTGAAAGTATTAAATTATTTGATGCTCTTGTTAGTGCCACATATAATAATCTTCTTTTTTCTGAAAGTTCGCTTTTTTTATTGTATTCCGTATTTAAAGCAGAAAAATCTACACTGTAATGTTTATTTTTTACAGGAAGTTTTATGAAAGATGCATCTGCTATAAAATCAAAATCTGATAAATTAGATTTTATATATCCGCCTACCCCTGCCGCAAATACATTATTAAATTCAAGTCCTTTAGATTTATGTATAGTCATTATCTTTACAGATTTTACAGATAATTTTGGTATTGCAGAGTATGCTTCATTATCATTGGTATTTTTGATATTTAATACAAAATCATAAATATTATTGCCTGTTTGATTTTCAAAATCATTTGCTATTTTTTTTAATTTTTCTATATTAGCATAAGAAATTTCGGCATCATTCATAGTCATTAAATAATTATAAAAATTCGTATCAATACATATAGTTTCTATTATTTCAGCGGAATTCATCTTATGTATTTTACTTTCTATATTATTTAATAATTCTTTGGCAGTTTTTAATTGATTATAATAACTTTTTGACTTGGCTATACTTTCTATTTCTTTGTATTTATTTTCATCATATACCATTTTGGGAAAATAGTCTTTTATATCCAAATTTTTTACATATAAACTAAATAAAAAATCTGATAAATTACCTATATCAATATCAAATAATTCGCTTCTAAGTATTTCAGGAAGTTTAGCATGATCTCTTAGTATCAAATATTCCAAAAATGTTTTTATTAATACTATTTCTTCTCTTGAGTAGAATTTATTTCCGCCGTCTATATAGTATGGTATTTTATAATCTGATAAGGCTTTTAAATATTTATCTAATCTGCTGAATGTTGGAAGAAGTATAACAGTATTTTTATAATCATCGCTGTAATTATTTTTTATATATTCAGCTATAGCATAAGCCTCTAATTCTGTTTTATCATCTGCATATAAATGAATACTTTCATCTTCTATATTATTATTAAATATTAGTAAAGATACTGCTTTATTATCTGTTTTTTTATTATAATCCAGATCATCTTCATCTTTATAATTGATATCATCATTTATAAATACAGTGCTTTTAAATAAATCATTAAAGAAATCTATCAGCATAGAATTGCTTCTATAATTGTCTTTTAAATATCTTACATAATTGCTGAAATTTTCCTGAGTATTAGTGAAAGCATTTACATCAGCATTTCTAAATCTGTATATAGACTGCTTTCTGTCTCCTACTATCATTAATTTTTTATCTGTTTTTGATGTTTCTGTTATCTCTCTTTGTCCGAATACTATTAAATTTATGAAATCAAACTGCAAAATGCTGGTATCCTGAGCCTCATCTAGTATTAATGCTGATATATTATCTCTTATCTCTTTTGATACCGCATCATTTTCTAATGCTTCTATGGCTTTATACATCATATCTTCATGAGAGTATATTCCTATATTAGATTTTACTTTTTCTATATGATTGTATGTTTCTTTTATAAAGTCTATTACTGCTTTATAATTTTCTTCATTATATAATATATTAACATAATTAAGCATAGATACAGTGCATTTTTTTAAATCTTCTAATACAGCCTTAAACTCATCATGTTTAGTATTTCCCAATTTGGCACTCGATACATCTGACAATGCAATTCTAATATATTCATAATCTTCCAAAGTTAATTCTTTTATTTTTTCTTTGTCTTTTATCAAATCAATTTTATTAAGAAGAAGAGATATTCTATTTTTACATTCTGTTATAAGTTTTCCGCTTTTTAAATTATCATTTATAAGTTCTATGCTGTAATTATATATGTTATTATATAGCTTATCATATTCTTTATCATCTATTTTTATGATTTCTAATGCTTTTTCTTCAAATCTGTTTATATTTTCAAGTCTCGGCTTTATTTTTAATAGGAAGTTCAGTATTCTTTGAGCAAATTTATTTTTACTATCCTCTGTTGATATTCTATATAGAGATCGTATTGTCTCAGCATGTTTTGATTGTCTTAAGATATTTAAAATTTCACTTTTTAATGTTTCCTGAATATCAATGCTTTCTTCCAATATTGCCATATTAGGAGGTATTGAAAGATACATTGCATTTTCCATAGCTATAGAATTGGCAAATGCATTTATTGTTGAAATTTTAGAACTTGTAAGTATATCTTTATAAACATTCTGCCAATATTTTTTTTCTTTTAAATATTTTTCATCATCAGTATTTTTTATACTTTCTATTTTATTTCGTATTTTGGATCTTATTCTAAAAAGCATTTCATTAGCTGCTGCTTTTGTGAAAGTAATAACTACTATATTGGAAACTTTTTCTTTATTTTCTAATAGTTTTAAATATATTTCTGTTATAGTGCTTGTTTTGCCCGTACCTGCTGAGGCATTAACAAAGCATAATCCATTATCTTCAAAACATTTTATTATATCTTTTTGCTTATCATTTAAATTGAATACCATTTTTATATAATAACATAAATATTTAATAATTCAAATTAAAATGCTTGAAAAATATATTATATATATTATTATAAAAACATAATTAATTTCATTGATTAGACTTTTTATTTTTGGAGATTTTATGAATAAAAACAATATAGGCTATATTTTCTTTATAGCTTTTATATTCCTGTCTATGTTTATAATGTATAAATTATTAAGACCATTCGGAATGATAATATTTTTTGCCGTTGTTTTTTATGTCATATTAAATCCTCTTTTTATAAAGGCTATGGGAAAGAGTTATAAAAAAACAGATAAAATCTCCATAATTAAAAAAAATACTTTAGCATTACTTTTTTCTCTCATATCTCTAATTATATTTTTAGTTCCTACAAGTGTATTAGCTTATACTATAATAGTTCAGCTTATAGATATTTCTAATATTGGTATTAAGTATTTCATGAATTTAGATGTTAATGAGGTTATTAATAATTCCAGCGTAAATAACTTCCTTAAATCTCTGCCTATAGATGTATCTATGGAAACTATATTAAAAAGAATACAGGATTCTTCTCTTTCAAATTTAACATTTATAAGTTCATATCTTACTCAAAATGTAGCTGGTTTATTAAAAAGTACAGGCGGATTTGTAAGTTCATTTATATTTATGATGTTTTCTTTATTTTTCTTTTTTGTAGACGGAGAATATTTGATAGATCAGGTAAGAACATTAATTCCTATAGAGAGAAAATATATTGACAGACTTATAAAACAGGTTTCTGAAGGTATTAAGGGAATAGTTTTCGGTAATTTGTTTACAGGAATATTTCAGGGTTTTTGTGCTTTTATAGTATATACTGTATTTGGTGTTGCAAATTCATTTACATTTGCATTTCTTACTATAATAGCATCTTTTATGCCGATAATAGGAACTACAATAATATGGATTCCTTTAGGTGTATTATTTCTAATAGATGGAGAAGTTATCAAAGCTATTATATTTATAGTATGTTCTTGGATATTTATTACCATACCGGATAATTTTGTTCGTCCTCTTCTTCTTGGAAACAGAATAGAGCTTCATCCATTATTTATTTTCTTTGCTATACTTGGAGGTGTATTATTTTTCGGACTTTCAGGAATAATATTGGGACCTTTGAGTTTTATACTATTCTTTGAGATTATGAAAATATACAATGAAGAGAGATTATTAGAAGAAAAAAAAGAAAGGATTGCCAAAAGAAGAAGATTATCATAGTATAAATAAGCATAAGAGTTTTACGTATGACAAAGATATTGATTATAGGAATGAATTATATAGGAGATACGATATTTATAACTCCGCTTATAAGAGCTTTAAAAAAACATTATAATGACTGTAGTATTGATGTTGTAAATGGTATAAGAGGAATAGATATTTTAAGAGAAAATCCTTATATAAATAATATTATAATTAGAGATGATAAAGTATCAGAATATATAATCAGTCAAAATTATGATATAGGAATTTCTGCCACAACCGCATTTTATGGAGCTTCACTTTTATATAAAGCAAAAATACCAATAAGGGCAGGAGTAAACAGTGAATGCCGCGGATTTCTTCTTAATAAAAAAACTTCTTGGAAAAAGCATAAAAGGCATATAGTAGATACAATTCTTTCTGTATTGAAGCCTATGAATATAGAATCTGATGGTATTAATACAGAGATTTTTTTAAGTGAGAAAGAAAATGAATTCGGTATTAGTAAAATGAAAAATTATAACAATGCATTGCTTGTTCATGGCGGAGCCACCAGAGTAAGTAAGAGATATGGTGCAGATAATTTTTCAAAACTTATAGATTTATTTTATAAAGAAAGAAAAGTTCCTATAATATTAATAGGTTCTAAAGATGATTTGGATTTTTCTAATGAAATGAATAAAAGATTGGGAAATATAATAGCTGATGATTTTACTAATAAATTGAGTATTAGAGAGCTTATATCTGTGATTAAACATTCTTATGCATTGATTGGAGGAGATAGTGCTCCTTTACATATAGCTAATGCATGCAATATATATTCTATAGGTATATTTGGAGATACTTTGCCATTGATTTACGGAGCTAGGGGAGAAAAAGCCGTTAATATAGAGGCTAGAAGAAAATACTGTACAGCATTAAAAAGTTTTCGATGTGAATATATAAAAAGAGGCTGCAAAACTATTGACTGCTTAAAAAAACTTGATCCTGAAGAAATTCTGCCTACACTTTTGTCTGTTTATAAAGATATTTGATTTTATTTTTACAAAGTATTATTTTATGAATTAAATTTATTATATTTTCTTTCTTGAAAAAATATAACTTTATTATAAAATATATGTTAATAATAATATATTTGCTTAAAAATATTATTTTTTACTGACAATAGTTTTATATAAATATTAATTGAGGTTTATGACGGCATGAAATTTAATAAGTTATATCTATTTATATTTTTATCTTTATTTTTTGTATCCTGTGCTACAACTTCTAAAAGCACATCTAGCGGCGGTGTATATGTGGGCGAAGATACAGGAGAAATAGGAATAGTTAATAATTGGAAGAATCCTGATTTTAAGGGCGGAAAAACTACAAAAATAACTGCTGAAGGTTATGCTTCTGCTGACGGAAGAGGAGAGGCTGATGCCATAGAGAGAGCTATTGAGAGTGCCAAAAGAAATGCGGTTGAACAGGCAGTTGGTTCTATAGTTCAGGGTAATACTTTAGTAGAAAATAACAGACTTATAAGTTCTAAAATATACGATAATACAACGGGTTATATATCTTCGTATAAAGTTATTAATATATCTAAATCCGGCTCTGTTTGGTATTCTAAGATAGAAGCTACAGTTGGAGTGGATATGATACAGGATAATCTTCAGGCAATGGGCATACTTATGGATAGGAAAAATCTTCCTCTTATAGTTGTGCTTGTTACAGATGAAACAGGAAACTTAAGCGAATCTTTTAATGTAGAATTAGAAAAAAATATGAGTGAAAAAGGATTTAAATTTGTTAGTGCTTCATCATTGCAAAGTGTAATGAGAAGAGAAAATATAAGCTATGAAGATACAAGAGGTTCTCGTTCCTCATCATCTATAAAAAAAATAGCCGATGCCACAGGAGCACAAATAGCAATAATCGGAAAAGCTGATGCTGCTTTCTTTACAACCATACAAGGCACTGCTATGAAAAGTTATAGAAGCGATATTGCAATAACTGCGATTAATATATCAGATTATACCACTATAGCCCGTGCTACACATCAGGCAGGAGGTGTGGGAGGAAGCGATAAAGATGCCCATTCTATAGCTTTGGTGAAATCTGCAGATTATGTATCAGATGATTTCGTTAATCAAATAGTTAATAAATGGCAGAGTGAAGTTCAAAACGGCACAGAATATACTATATATGTAAACGGACTTGATTTTGACGAATCTATTGGTTTTGAAGATGCGTTGAAAAAGAATATAGGAGGATTAAAAAATATTTATAATAGAGGAGTATCAGGAGAATCTTCCCGATATGTTGTTACTTATGTAGGAAGCAGCAGGGATTTAGCTGTTGATATTAATTCTAAAGCTAAAAATATGGGCTATCAGATAATAATAAGCAGTTTTGATGATAAGACTATCACTTTAAAGGCAAGTAAGAGGTAATTTTAGTTATGGAAATTAAAGAAAAATTAGTTGTTCATACTTGCTGTGCTGTTTGTATGAGTTATCCGCGTACTATTTTAGAGGATTATGATTCTGTATTTTATTTTTATAATCCTAATATATATCCCATTGAAGAATATGAAAGAAGAAGAGATGAGTTTATAAATTATGCTGAAACTTTGGGTATAAAAACTTATATATCTGAAGAAGATGATGATGTTGAAAAATGGTACAATGATATAAAAGGTTTTGAGAATGAGCCTGAGAAGGGGGCTAGATGCAGCATTTGTTTTGAGCATAGAATGAAAAAGGCTTTTGAATATGCCTCTAGTATAAATGCTAAGTATGTTGCTACTGTAATGACTGTAAGTCCGCATAAAAATAGCAAAGTTATTGAAATGATAGGTAAAAGTTTAGCTGAGAATTATGAAGGTATAGAGTATTTGCATTTTGACTTTAAGAAAAAAGATGGATTTAAAAAGACTAATATAATAGCTAATGAAGCGGGGCTTTACAGACAGCATTATTGCGGATGCGAATTCAGCATAAGATAATTTAATATTAATCATTTATTTTTTTTTCTTCATTTTTGATGATATCATTTAAATGATCTATCATATCACCTATGAAATCTAATTTGCTTTCTTCAAATTTTTTAAGTTTTTCTGATATGGCAAATATTTTTTCTTCTGAAGATTGTAAATTGTATGGCTTAATATTTAATAGCATATCCGGAGAAGTTTCTAAAGCTCTGCAGATTTTATTTAGATTTTTAATTGATATGTTTCTATTTCCAACTTCAACACCTTGAAGATATTTTCCAGAAAGCGAAGATTTTTCAGCTAATTCATCTATGGTCATTTTTTTACTTTTTCTTAATTCTCTTATATTTTGTCCTAGATTTTTTAATACTGCTTGTGTATCTATCATAAAAAACTCCAATTTATGCTTGTCTATCTGTACTTATAATATATAAAAATTTCAATTAAAAAAACAATTTATAATTTGACTATTAGTGAAAAAAGTATATTTTTAGCATTTTATAGTTGGTATGTTTTATTTATTATTAAATAAAAAAGCTGCCAATAATACATATCAGCAGCCTTAAAAAATTACTTTACTTTAATTAAGCATAAGTACTTAATCTTTCACCTACACCAGGTCTCATAGGTGCAGAAACAGCTTGAGGCTGAATGCTAGTCATAATCTTGTCAACAGCCTGAGCTTGCATGTCTGAAGTTTTTCTTATCATGCTTAAAGAAATATCTTGTTTAAGAATTCCTGTAGAATAAGAACTATAAGCTGAAAGATCCATATATTACCTCCATTTAATTTATAAATTAAAACAAATTTACTATGTAATTGTAAATCAATGTAAGATTAAATCAAGGAAAATATTAAAAAATATTAAAAAATAAATGCTGTAGAATATGTTATGATAACAATAAGTTTACATAATATAGTTTTTGCTTAAAAATTATGACCAATTATGTCTTTATTATTTTTATTTTTTATCAGCTTAAGAAATAGAACTTTTACATAATTGGTCAAAACTAATAATTAAGCATATACATCCAAAGTCTTTCCAATATTGTTGTTTATAGGAGCAGATGATCCCTGAGGAGTTACCATACTTGCAACTTTATCAGCAGATTGGGCTGAGCTGTAAGCTGAAGAGTTGTAAACATTTAATCCTGCAGAAGTCATATGTCTAGTCAATGGAAACATTTCAGATGAATAAATAGAATAAACTCCCATTTAATACCTCCAAAGACTTATTATACATATAATATCGGAATATTTATTATTAAAATAAACATAAATCTAAAAAATGTAAAAAATATATTAATTTATATATTTTAAACTTTAAGTGAAAATATAATTCATTATCATAGCAGCAATCTTATTTAATATAGTATTATGATATTTTTTATTATATTTTTCATTAAAAATATTGACTTATTTTTTAATAATACATATACTAGGTATATTAATATAAAATATTATCAGGGAGTTTTTTACTATGAAAAAAATATTAATAGTAGGCGGTGTTGCAGGCGGTGCTTCTGCAGCTGCAAGAATTAGAAGATTGAATGAAGAAGATAAAATAATAATGTTTGAGAAAGGACCTCATGTATCTTTTTCTAATTGTTCACTTCCTTATCATATAGGAGGGCTTATACCAAATGAAGAAACTTTACTTTTGATGAATCCCGAGAAATTTTTAAAACAATTCAATGTAGAAGCGAGAGTTAATAGCGAGGTTATTGCTATAGACAGAAAAAATAAAGAGGTTGTAGTAGTATCTGAGGGAAGGGAATATAGAGAAAGCTATGATAAACTTATACTTTCAATGGGTGCTAAGCCTATAGTTCCTCCTATAAAAGGAATCGATAAAGTTAATGTATTTACAGTAAGGAATGTTGTTGATATAAGCAAGATACATAATTTTCTTAATGGAAAGCCAAATGCTAAAGTATCCGTTATAGGCGGAGGATTTATAGGTATTGAGATGGCTGAAAACTTAAAAAAAGTAGGATATGATGTAACTATTATAGAAGCATTGCCTCAGATAATGAAGCCTTTTGACTATGATATGGTTCAAATTCTTCATAGAGAAATTATGGATAATGGAGTTAATTTAATAGTTAATGATAAAGTTGATAGCTTCGATACAAATACAGTTATTTTAGCTTCAGGCAAGAAAATTGAGGCAGATGCAGTTATTCTTGCTATAGGTGTTGCTCCTGAAACTGATATTGCTGTTAAAGCTGGAATAGAATTAGGAAAAACAAAAGCAATTAAAGTTGATGCTAATTACCGCACCAATGACAAAGATATTTATGCAGTCGGAGATGCTATAGAAGTTTATAGTCCTTTATTTAATGATTATTACAGACTTCCTTTAGCAGGTCCTGCTCAGAAACAGGCTAGGGCAGTTGCTGATCATATTAATGGAAGAACAGTTGATAACAGAGGATTTATAAGTTCATCAGTTATTAAAGTATTTGGATATAACGGAGCTTCTACAGGACTTTCTGAAGGATTTATTAAAGCTATGAATTTGAATATAGATTATGATACTGTAGAAATTATTCCTTTTGACGGCGTATCAATTATGCCTAATTCAAGATTAATGCATTTTAAACTAATATACGAAGTACCTACAGGAAAAGTATTAGGTGCTCAGGCTATAGGTAAAGGAAATGTTGATAAGAGAATAGATGTTATAGCAACTGTTATAAAATTCGGCGGAACTATAGATGATTTAAAAGATTTAGAATTATGCTATGCTCCTTCATTCGGCACTGCTAAAGATGTTGTTAATTTTGCTGGTTATGTTGCTTCTAATTTAAGAAACGGAGATTATAGACAAGTTCATTTCAGCCAAGTAAGAGAATTAGTAGAAAAAGATGCTTATTTCCTAGATGTAAGACCTACTGAAGATTTTGCGGCAGGACATTTGGAAAAAGCTGTTAATATACCTCTTGGAGCTTTAAGAAGCAGATATAATGAGATACCTAAAGATAAAACAGTATATGTAACTTGCAAAACAGGTTTAACTAGCTATACAGCATGCAAAATACTTCAGAATATAGGATTCAATAATGTTGTTAATGTTTCAGGCGGATTTGTAGGGTTATCACAATATGAATATTTTAATGATAAAACTACAGGAAGAAAACCTATATTAACAGGATATTTCAGATAAATTTATATTTGTATACCTTAATAATAAATATAAAGAGCCGTTTTTTTTATCAAACGGCTCTTTTTTTACTATAAATGTGTAAATTCAATTTTTTTATTAAAAAAATGTTTTATAATTTTATTTTTTTTGTATTATATTATATAATACGAGTGTATACTTTTAACAAGGATTGAAATATGTTAATAGAAAATGATTTAAAAATATTATCTCCTTCTGAAGCCGATGAAATCATCAATAGTACAGACAATATAGTAATATTAGATGTTAGAACGGAAATGGAACATAATTATGAAGGTATGATTGAAGATTCTGTTTCTATGGATTTCCTTAAACCAAGAGTGTTTAAAAGAGAAATATCTAAACTAGATAAAGAAACACCATATTTATTATATTGCTCTATTGGTAAATTAAGTATGAAAGCAGCAGAATATATGAAAGAAGAGGGCTTCAAAAATCTTTATATATTAGAGGGCGGATTAAAGGCTTGGAATAAACATTTTGGAGATAATAATAGGGTTTCTAAATTTGATAGGGAAGAAGCTGTAGAAAGAAGAAAAAGACTGATTATTAGATTAAACCGAATTGAAGGTCAGATTAAGGGAATGAAAAAAATGCTTGCTAAAGGTGAATATTGCGGAGATATACTTAATCAGTCTTTAGCGGTTAAAGCTGCTATGGGAAGTGTTAATCAGGAAATTATGGAAGTGTTTTTAAATACATGTATGATTTCACCTAAAGAAAAAGATGATTTCTTTAGATATATGAGAAAACTTATAAAGTAATTATTTTTTCAGCAAGGGATAATCCCTTGCTTTTTTATTTATTTTTTATTTACCCCAAGAATCCGGATTTTTATTCCATTCCAAAGCCTTAGATAATTCTTCTTCTGTTATATATTTTTCATCTTTAGCTATTTCCATAAGAGATGAGAAATTAGAAAGAGATGAGAATTTAATTCCGGCTTCTTCAAAGTTTTTATATGCTTTTTCAAATTCATAAGAGAATATCGCTATAATTTCGAGTCCTATAGCTCCTTCAGCTTTAGCTGCTTCAAATGCCTTTATAGAACTTCCTCCTGTAGAAATTAAATCTTCTATCAATATTAATTTTTTGCCGTTACATTCAGCACCTTCTATCTGCTTTCCTCTGCCATGTTCCTTTTTTTCAGCTCTTATATAGCATAATGGTTTATTAAGTTCATAAGCTATAAAAGAAGCCCAAGGTATTCCTGCTGTGGCAGTACCAGCTATAACATCAAATTCTTTATCTTTTAAAATATTTACAAAAGCATCAACTATAATCTTTCTTTCTTCAGGAAATCCTATTACATATCTATTATCACAATATATGGGGCTTTTTATTCCAGATACAAATGTAAAAGGCTCTTTAACATTAAGTTTAACCGCTTTAGTATTTAGTAAAGCACTAGCTATTAATTTAGATTTTGATTTTTTATTATTTTCCAAACCTTCAGCAATTTCTTCAACTATCATTTTGCATGCTTTAACTCTGTCCTCATTTCTTGTAATAGGTCTTCCAACAACAAGATAATCACAGCCGTTTTCAATAGCTTCCTTAGGAGTCATAACTCTTTCCTGATCATCAGTGCTTGCCCATTTAGGTCTTACTCCCGGACAAATTGTTCTAAAATTTTCTCCGCATTCTCTTTTTATTACAGCAGCTTCTTTTGGAGAGCATACCACTCCGTCAAGTCCTGATTCTTTTCCTAATTTAGCCCAATTAACTGCCAAATCTGTAAGTGCCAAATTAGAACTGAACATATTTTTTACATCATTTTCAGAAAGGCTTGTAAGTATTGTAACGCCTATTATTAAATTATCCTTATTAAGTTTTTTTATCTCCTGTACAGTTTTTTCCATCATTTTTTTACCGCCGCTAGTATGTACATTAAACATAAATACATTCTGTTTAGCTGCAAATAATGAGGCCATAGCTGTTGTGTTTGGTATATCATGAAATTTCAAATCTAAAAATACTTTTTTGTTTTTGCCGGCCAAATATTCTATTATTTCTCCTTTAGTGTATAAAAATAGTTCTAGTCCTACTTTATAAAATACAGCTTCGTCTCCAAGCTCATCTATAAGTTTGGCCGCCTCTCCCATAGAATTAAAATCTAATGCTATAATTAATCTTTCTTTTGGATTTTCACTTAATTTTGTCATAATTTATCCTTTATAGTTATTTGTAATTAAATTATTTCAAATAAGAATTGATTTTTATTTGAAATATAAAAGTTATAAATGTGCTGCTCCTATTATATCTTTTATATTATCTATATTATTTTCTTTAAGATAATTATCTACTCCATTAATAACTTCTATAGGAAGCACAGGGTTTGAGAATATACCTGAACCTATAGAAACTAATGAAGCCCCTGCCATTATAAACTCTAAAGCATCATTATAATTAGTAATGCCTCCCATACCTGCAATAGGAATTTTTACAGCTTTATATACCTGATAAACCATTCTTACAGCTATAGGTCTTATACAAGCTCCTGATAATCCTCCAAATATATTTCCTAAAAGAGGTTTTCTTGTTTTAGTATCTATTTTCATTGATAAAAAAGTATTAACAAGCGATACACTGTCAGCACCAGCATTTTCTACACTTTTTGCTATGCTTGCTATATCTGTAACATTAGGAGATAATTTTACTATAAGAGGTTTTTTAGTGAGAAGTTTTTTTACAGCTTTAGTAGTGGATTCTGCACTTTCACAGCTTGCCCCAAAAGCCATTCCTCCATTCTTTACATTTGGGCATGATATATTAAGCTCCACAAAATCTACTCTTTCTATTTCATTTGCTATTTCTGCAACTTTCATATATTCTTCTATAGAAGCTCCGTTTATATTTAAAATTATAGGAGTATCATATTTTATATTTTTTACTATATTATTTTTAAAATATTCTATTCCCGGATTTTCAAGCCCTATACAGTTTATCATACCAGATGGAGTTTCTGCTATTCTTGTTCCTTTATTGCCGTCTTTTTTATCTAATGTTATTCCTTTTAAATTAACTGCTCCAAGTTTATTAACATCAAAATAATTATTATATTCTTCTCCAAATCCGAAACAGCCTGAGGAGGTTATAACATTATTTTTTAATTCTTTGCCTAAAAAGTTTATATTTAATCTGCTCATAATACTATCCGTTATTTAAATATTTAATAATTTAGAATCAAATACAGGTCCGTCATAGCAAACCTTTTTTAATGCATATCCGTTTTCAGAATTAATATCTTTTATTTCTATATTACAGCCTAAACATGCATTAACTCCGCAAGCCATTCTCTCTTCAAGAGAAGCATAGCAAAGTACATTATTCTCATTAGCTATATTTACTATTCCTTTCATCATAACAGTAGGTCCGCATGTATATATAATATCAAAATTTTTTTGTTTTAATAATTCTTTTGTTTTGTCTACTGTATTGCATTTATCTCCAACAGAGCCGTCATCTGTTGTGATGTATAAGTCAATACTGCTTGTATCAAATCTTGTTATTATTTTTATTGCACTTTCATTAGCTCCGCCCATTATTAAAGTTATAGAGTTATTATTTTTTAATAATTTTTCTATTAATAATTTAAATGGAGCTATTCCCATTCCGCCTGCTGCTAATAATATTTTTTTATCTTTTATTTCGCTATTAAATCCATTACCCAAAGGTCCTTGAATATTAATAATATCATCTTTTTCTAACTTTGATAAATATTTTGTACCTTCACCCTTTACTTGATAATAAAATTCTAATATATCATTATCAATATAATGAATACTTATAGGGCGTCTTAAAAATGTACTGCTTTTAAGCATGAAAAATTGACCTTCTTTTGCATGTTTAAAGCTTTCTTTAGACTTTACTTTAAGTAAATACTTATCATCTGATATTTGTATATTATCTGTTATAATACAATCTTCTAAAAACATTTTTTACCTTTCAATTTTTTTCTATAAAAAAAGAATACATCTTCTTTTTATAGAAAATTGTATTCTTTGAAAATATATTTTTTTAAAAATTATTATTTATAAAAATAAATAATATCTTTCATAAAAATTGAATATATCATATATCTATAAAAATTCAAGTACGGCATTAAAATAATTTTATTTTGATATAGATATTATAAATAAAATTGTTATACTAAAAATTAAATAAAAACAAAGGTTTAAAAGGTGTAAAATGAAAAACTATATTTTAATTTTTTTATTGCTGTTTATAATATCTTGTAATAATACTGCTACTAATCCTAGTAATAATGACACTTCAAATAATAATTCAAATACTGATTCAAATAATGATGATTTGAATAACAATAATAATAGCAACAATAATAATAATAACAATAATAACAATAATAATAGCAACAATAATAATAATAACAATAATAACAATAATAACAATAATAACAATAATAACAATAATAATTCAATAAGTCCTGATGCTCAGGCAGTATTCAGCTTAGTCAATCAAGAAAGAATCAAAGCAGGACTTACAGAATATAAATTAGATGACAAATTATGCGAAGCTGCAAACCAAAGAGCTAAAGAGATAGTAGATAAATATGATCATGTAAGACCTGACGGAAGAGAATGGGATACGGTGCTTGATGAATATGGATTTAATTCAAAAGCTTATATTAGAGGAGAGAATATAGTTGCTATGAGAGAAAGTGCCTCTTCAGCTATGAATGCTTGGATGAACTCTCAAGGACATAAAGACAATATTTTAGCTGATTATTATACAACCATTGGTATTGGGGTTTATGAGTATAATGGAAGTAAGTATTGGGTTCAGATTTTTTTGAGTGATTCCTATATTTAAAATAAAAAATACTATTTTCTTCATTTGTGAGAAAATAGTATTTTTCTATTTATTAAACTATATTTAATAAAAAATATATTATTAAATTATATTTCCATCTATTGAAATTATATATTCTTTAATTATTATATTTTTATTAGCAATTTCAAGAGCCTTCTGCACTATCATTTCAACTCCTCCGCAGCAAGGAACTTCCATTCTTACTATAGATATAGATTTGATATTTTTATTTGTAAATATGTTAGCTAATTTTTCTATATATTCATCTATATATGTATCTAGTTTGGGACAGAACATTAAAAGAGTTTTATTTTTCAAAAATCTTGAATGAAAATTCGGATAAGAAAAAGGCACGCAGTCGGCAGCTATTAATAAATCAGCATTATCTAAATAATTAGCATTAGGGTTCATTAATTTTAATTGTATAGGCCAATTTCTTAATTCAGAACTCATTTGTATATTATTATTTTCTCCTCTGAATTGATTTCTCATATCTTTTTGCATACTTCCCTGACATCCGCAGGCTTTATTTTCTTCCATATTTGGAACCTCCATATTATTATCTTTTAAATAGTTTACAGCTTCATTAAAGAGCTTATCTTCACCATGATCTCTTAAATGTTCAAGATGTGCTTTTATGACATTAACTCCGCCTTTTACAATATTTTCCATTACTTTGCTTTCATCATATTCTTCGGCTTCTCTCTCTTCTATTTCCATAGCATTTTCAGGGCAAGCCTTTATACAAGCACCAAGCCCATCGCAGAATAAATCGCTTATAAGTCTGGCTTTTCCGTCTATTATCTGCAAAGCTCCTTCCGGACAGTCTGGTATACAGATTCCGCATCCTGTACATTTATCCTCATCTATTTTTATTATTCTTCTTTTCATTTACAATATCCTCTATTTATTTTGTGATATCTTTTAGGAGCAATAATAGAATATTTATATATAAAATTCTATTGCTAAGGCAACATATTAATTAAAAATCACAGCATAGTTTTTTAATATATTTAAAAAATAATGGTTATTATTATCAAAGATTAGCATATTGATATTATACTAAATATAGGTATAATATTAACAATATTTTATATAAATGGAAACAGTATGTTTTTTGGAGATTTTAAATTTATAATTTTGTATGTATTTCTTCCTGTACTTATAATTTTATTTATTATGTCAAGGAGAAAAGTACATAAGGTTTTGTCAATATTTACTAAAAACTTGAATTTTCAAAATGATAAAAACTATAAAAGAATATCAAATTTAAGAATATTTTCTATTATATTTATGATACTTGCATCTGCCAGCTTAATATTTGCTTTGATGCAGCCTAAATGGGGAATAATAGAGCAGAAAATAAAAACAGATAATTACATGGTAACTATAGTATTAGATTTGTCAAGATCTATGGATGCTGATGATGTATGGCCTTCCAGACTTGAAAGAGCTAAATTAGAAATAGAAAAATTTATAAAAACAACCGATAATTTATCTGTAGCATTAGTTGGTTTTGCAGGAACAAGTTTTATAGCTTCGCCTTTTACTCAGGATATGGAAACTTTTACTTATATACTTGATAATTTGACAACTAAATCTGTTACTTTGCAAGGTACTAGAATATCAGATGCTTTAGTTACTGCTAAAAATACTTTTAATGTAGATGCGGTTAGTAAAAAATCTATTATCTTGATAACTGATGGCGAAGATCATGGCGGTTATTTTGATGACATATTAAAACAATTAAATGAGATGAATGTCAGTGTATATACTGTAGGTGTAGGGACTGAAGCAGGTGCCAGCATAAGTACCGATTTAGGAGTAAGAGAAAAATCTGTTATTTCAAAAAGAGATGATAATACATTAAAGTTAATAGCTGATTCCACTCATGGAAAAAGCTATATTGCAGAAAATGTTTCGCTTGAAAGTATATTTAATGATATGAAGCAGAATATGGATAGTGTTTCATCTGTGAGAAATAATAGAAGCTATAAAGAAAGATTTCAAATATTTTTAGCTATTTCTGCAGGTCTGATATTTTTGGCAAGTATATTCAGTATTTTAACTCAATTAAAGGTGAGGGAAACTATTAAAAAGAAAATAATAAAAGATAAAATACTCAATAGACAATCTGAAGTTAGCAATTATTAAGAGGAATTATTAAAATGAAAAAATGCAGTTTATTAATTATAATATTTTTATTCAGCTTTATTTCAAACATATATGCTTTTTCATTTAATGAGTTTACTGCAAAACTTGATGTAGACAGAGCAAACAGACTTATGAAGAAAGGAGATTATGACGGAGCTGTAACATTATATGAAAAGGCTTTAAGTAAAGTGCCAAATTCGCCTGAAATATTTTATAATATGGGTACTACTATGTCTTCTATAGGAGATATGAACAGTGCTGTACAATTATTTGATATGGCTAAAAAAAGTTTTACAGATAATACTAGTAAAGAAATGAAAAGTTCAGTACATTATAATGCAGGACTAACTAGGATTGAAATGAAGGATTATCAGGGTGCTATAAATGAATTGGTAGAATCTCTTGTGAATACTCCTAATGATAACAATTCCAAAATGGCATTGGAATATGCACAGAAAAAATTAGAAGAGCAAAAGCAGAATAACAATACAGGTCCAAGCTCTCAGCAAAATCAAGATCAGAATCAGGACGGACAAAGCGATAATAATAAGAGCGGTTCAGGAAATAATGATCAAAATAATCAAGATAATCAGAATAATGATAATCAAGGCAATCAAAATAATCAGGACAATCAAAACAACGATAATCAGCAAAATCAAAATAACCAAAATAGCGACGGAAATAATGATAATCAGAATAACAATGGCGGGGATAATAATCAGGATAATCAAAATAATCAGAATAATAATGGCGGAGATAATAATCAAAATGACAATCAGGACAGTAAATCTGATATAGACAGATTATTAGAATCTTTAAGGCAGTATAGAAAAGATAAAGATAATGGAGATCAGTATTATGGCGGAGGCAGAATTGATAAGGATTGGTAATACAGCTTTAAAATATATATTGGCAGTATTTTTTATTGCTTGCTCATCTTTATTTTCTCAAACCAGCATCAATGCGAAAATATCGGACACTAAAGTTGGTGTAGGCGAGGTGTTCACTGTATCAGTAACTATAGATAATAGTACAGGAAGAGTTTTAATAGATGATATGCCGGGACTTACATTAAGAGGTACATCTCAGTCTATAAATATGATGTATTCTTCTGGTACTTTCAAATCTATAAAAACATATAATTTTACTTATGTTGCTAACAGCGAAGGTAAATATAAATTTGATAATATAACTGTAAAAATTAATAATAGAACTTATATATCCAATCCTGTAGAAATAGAAGTTGTAAAAGCTCCTACCAGAAATGATGATTCTTATACTCCAAGCGGAAACAGATTCAATGATTTTATGAATTATTCAGATGATATATATGTGGATAATATTATTAATAAAAAAGAAGTATATCTCTATGAGCCTATATACATAACACAAAAGGCTTATACTCATATTCCTGTTACAGTGCTTGGTTTTTCTAAGATACCTGACAGAACAGATTTTATTTCATATTCAGATTCTTCAAAGTATAATACTTTTACTGAAATAATAGATGGAAAGAGAGTAAGCAGCATACCATTAAAAAGAGAAGTGCTTTATCCTGTAAAAACAGGTACAAAGGATATATTAACTACTCCATTTGTTTTTGAAAAAGACGGTATGTTTTATGACAGAGTACAGTACGGAGAAGATACTTTTTCTGTAAAAGTTATTCCGCTTCCTGATAGAAAAGGTTTTGAAAATTTTTCAGGTGCAGTAGGAAATTTTATTTTTACTGCAAAGGCAAATAAAACTAATGTTGCTGTAGGAGAGGAGCTTTTAATTACAATGGAAGTTACCGGTGAGGGTAATACTTCTATAATAACAATGCCGAATATTAATGATAATATTACAAATTATTTTTCTGTTTATCAGCCTAAAATATATGAAACTAATTGGTTTGATGATAATAAAATGCTTGGCAGAAAAGTTAAGGAGTATATTTTAGTAGCTAAAAATGAAGGAGCTTCTTCGATTGCAAGTATTAATTTCTGTTATTTCTCTCCTAATGATAAAGCTTATACTAATATACATTCTAATCCGATAAGTTTAACAATATCAGGAAATAAAATTAATAATAATTCATTTGTTAATAATGACGGTGAAGAAATAAATACAATAGCGGTGAGAGATACATATCTGAAAGAAGATAAAAATTTTAAAGTATTAAGTATTAATATAGTTTATATTTATATATTAATATTGATAATTGCTGCTTTGATTATTTATAATGCTAAAAAATTTAGTAATATAAAATTTTCATTGGCTAAAAAAGATAATAAAGATAATAGTATAAATGATATTTTTAATTATTATAATTCTAATAATCGAAAGGAATACTGCAAATCTGTAGAAAATCTTTTATTAACTGAAATAAATAATAAATTTAATATACAATATGATAATGTTTTTTATGATAAATTAAAAGATTATATTGATTATGAAAAGGCTGATGAAATAAAAAATATAATTGACAGATGTAACTTTGAATTATATTCAGGAAAATCTTCAGGCAATGAAGATTATCATACAAAATCCATAGAATTAATAAAATATATAAAAGAATTAAAAATTAAAAAATGAATTTTATGATAGGTATATATTGACATGAAAAAATTAATTATAGTATTTTTGCTTTTTCAATCGTATTATTTATATAGTGCTTTTGATTTAGATAGATTAAATAATTTATTTGAATCTGCTAATAAACTTTATAATGACGGTAAATATTTAGAAGCTAATTATTTATATAAAGATATTGCGGCATCTAATTTTGTTTCAAAAGATTTGTATTATAATTTAGCTTCATCTTATGCTGCTATTGGAAGTAATGGATATGCTGTTCTTTATTATGAAAAGGCTTTGAATATATCGCCTTTTGATAAGGAAATAAAAATTATGATAAATTCATTAACAGGAAATAATGATTATGATTCCCAAATTATAGTTATTATGTATGGATTTTTAATATTGTTTCTAATATTTTTTACTTTGATGATTTTGATGTTTATAAAGAGAAAAAAGATAAATAAATTTTTATTAATGCTTTCTATAGTTCTTTTAATACCTACTGCAATATTAAATAATAATATAAATTCTGATTATGTAATAACTGTAAATAATGCCAATTTATACAGAGGAAGTAGTACTAAATCATCTATAGTTTCTCAAATATCCGAAGGCGAAAAATTGAGGGTGCTTGAAGAGTATACTAATTGGTACTATGTGAAAGGTAATTTTAAGGGCTGGATAAGTAAGGGTTCTGCCGAAAAAATATAAAAAATAATATTCTCATATAAATTTAAAATATTTTCTTTATTTGTAATTTTTATTAAATTAAATATTATATAGTTTTATTATATAAAGAATAAAAGGAGAGTAGTATGCAAAAAATAGCAGTTGGAATGAGTGCAGGAGTTGATTCTACTACTACGGCAAAACTCTTAAAAGAACAAGGTAATGAGGTATTCGGTGTTACTATGCTTTTATGGAATGGAGATGAAAGAGCACCTTTAAGCGGTTCTTGTTATAGTCCTTATCAGAAAAATATTGTAGAGGAATGCGAAAAATATGCAAAGGCAATAGGTATAGATTATTATGCATTCGATGTAAGTGAGATGTTTCAGAAAAAAGTTATAGATTATGTTACTGAATCTTATAAAAAAGGATTTACTCCAAACCCTTGCATAATGTGCAACAGTCAGATTAAATTTATGGCTTTATTTGAGGCTATAGAAAAGCAAGGTTTAGAATTCGATAAATTTGCTACAGGGCATTATGCTGGCGTCAAATACGATGAAAATACTAAAAGATATCTTCTTTTAAGAGGAAAAAATTTAATAAAAGATCAGTCTTATTTTTTGTACAGGCTCACTCAAGATCAATTATCTAAAATAATTTTTCCCATGCATGAAAATACAAAAGAAGATACAAGAAACATTGCAAGAGGATATAATTTAGATGTTGCTGAAAAGAGTGAAAGTCAGGATTTTTTTGCTGGAGAATATCATAGATTATTTGATGAAGATAAAGAAGGTAACATAATAAATATAGATACTAATGAAATATTGGGGCATCATAAAGGAATATGGCATTATACAGTAGGGCAGAGAAAAGGTTTAGGTATAGCCTATAAAGAGCCATTATTTATAGTATCATTGGACAGTGAAACAAATACAGTTTATGTTGGAAATAAAAATCATACATTGGTTAATGAAGTAAAAATATATGATGTTAATTGGATAGCTGAGCCTATACAAAAAGAATTTGAAGCATTAGTAAAAACAAGAAGTGCTCATAAAGGTACTATGGCTCTTGTTATTCCAATAGATGAAAATACTATTAATATAAAATTTCATGAGCCTACAGGTATTATAGCTAAAGGTCAGTCTTGTGTATGTTATGATAATGATATAACTTTATGCGGCGGCATTGTTTATTGATTTACATTTATATGATTTTATTGTTTTTATATATGAGAGATTTTTTAATAGCAAATATAGTTTAAGGAAAATATCAGATGAATAAATTATATATTATGATATTTAGTTTTATTTTGTTTTTGTCATGCTCTAATTCTGGAAAAATAAATTGGGAAAGTGATTTTGATGTATCAGTTGAAAAATCAAAGTCTGAAAATAAAATAATAATGATGGATATATATACTGATTGGTGCGGAGCATGTAAGGAAATGGATAAAAATGTTTTCAAAAATAAAAATGTAGCTGATAGCAGCACAAATTTTATAGCATTAAAATTCAATCCTGAAAAAATGCCTAATGGAAAAGATATACTAAAAAAATATAATATATTGGGTTTTCCTACTATGCTTTTTATTAATAGCGATGGATTTATTTTAAAAAGAATAGTTGGTTATATTGAAAGCGATGAATTAATAAATGAAATGAATAGTATGAAAGAGAGAAATTATAGAGTAAATACCATATTCAAAGATGATAATATTTCATTAGATAAGTTGGATATTTATCTTGAATCAGGTTATGATAATGAAGCTTTGGATATGTACAATAAACTCACAGAAGAAAATAAAATACCTGAAGATAAAATGGCTAGGTATATGTCAAGTATTGCTCTTTTGCTTTTAGATAATGATAAACAAGATGAAGGAATGAAATATTTTAATGAGATAATAAGTAAATATAGTAATTATAATGAAGTTTATATAGCTCATTATTATAAGGCATTGGATATGATAATTAATAATGCCCAGACAAATGAGGGTATAAAATACATAGAAAATCTCACAAATCAAGTACCAGACGGAATAAAAAATGAGTATTTAGATTTTATAAATTATTTTAGTTCCAATTAAATATATTGTTTTATTATTAAAATACTTTATAATAGTATAATCAAAAAAGGAGAAAACTATGAATAAAAATACATTGATTATTTCTATAATGATATTTATCTCTATTGTTTCTTGTAATAAGGCAAGTGCTGAGATAAAATGGGAAAAAGATTTGGCTGCCGCTATGAAGAAAGCTAAAGAGAAAAATATGCCTATAATGATAGATGTTTATACTGATTGGTGTACTTGGTGTAAGGAATTGGATAAAAATACTTATTCACATAAAGATGTTATAGATGCTGCCAAAAAAATGGTTTCTATTAAATTGAATCCTGAAACTTCAGAAGAAGGAGCAAAGATAGCTCAGAGATATGGTGTACAAGGTTTTCCTACAATACTTTTTATAAGTGCTGATGGTTTTATATTAGAAAATGTAGGAGGATATGTTGAGGGAGAAAAATTTGTTCCTTATATGAAAAATGCCGTAGAAAAATTGAATAAAGTAAATTCTGTATTGGCAAATAAAGAACCTACTTTAGAAAAATTAGATTTATATATGGAATCAGGAAATGAAACAGAATCTCAAAAGATATACGATGCTTTAATACAGAAAAAAGCTATATCTAAAGAAAAAATGCCTAAATATTTACTTGGTTTTGGTTTAATAAAAGCACAGAAAAAGGATTATGATAATGCTAATAAATATTTTGATGATATAATAAAAAATTATCCTAATTCTGAAGAAGTTTATGTGGCTCATTATTATAAAGCAGTCATGATGGCATTGGCAGGAGAAAAAGATGAGCCTAAAAAATATTTAGAGAAACTTCTTGATGATCCTAAGGTTCCTGAGAATATGAAAGTGCAGTATGAAAATTTATTATCATACATCAATGAAACTAATTAATTATTATTAAATAAATTTGTAAAAGAGGGGTATTTTTTAGCCTCTCTTTTTTTATATGATGTACTTTAAAAAATAATTTGTTATAATATAACTAATTAATATACAAATTGAAGTTTATATGGATATAAAAGATTATGGTTAGTATAATAATACCTGTTTATAATGTTTCAAAATATTTGTATACTTGCTTGGATAGTGCGGTTAATCAAACATACAAGGATTTAGAAATAATATGTATTAATGATGGTTCTACTGATGATTCTCTTGAAATATTAAAAGAGTATGCATATAAAGATAATAGAATCATTATAATAGATAAAAAAAATGCCGGAGTATCTGCTGCAAGAAATGACGGTATAGAAAAATCAAATGGCGAATATATATTCTTTATGGACAGCGATGACTATATAGATAATGATTTTATTGAAGTTTTTTATAATAATGCTAAAAAGAATAACAGTGATTTAGTGGTATTAAGCACTTTTTGGAATTTAGATAAAAGAGTAAATAAAGATTATCATTCGGCACTTCCTACTTGGTCTATGTTTATAAAAAAATCCATATTAGATAATTATAAATATTTAAGATATCCAATTAATTTACATCCTGGTGAAGATGGTATATTTTCACATGAACTTCTAATGTATACAAAAAATGTTAGTTTTGAATATAATACAAATTATCATTATGTAAAAAGAGATGGGCAGTCAACTGAAAATACAGAAAAAAATATCAAAAAATTATCTAACGATATAAAAAAATATTTGGAAATATTAGAAGATTTCTACACTAAATATAATTTTTGGGAAAGTAAGTCATTATCGTTTGCTAAATATATAGAAGGCGAAGTATTTTTAGCATTCAGAACAAAAAATTTTACAGTTGAAGATGAGAAAAAAGTTTTCGATATAATAAAATCCACTTTAAATAAAGCCATAAAAAATATAAGTACAGAAGATTATAATAAGTATTTTTCCAAAGAGTTTATTATTCTTATAGAGTCTAATACAATTGAAGATTATTATAAAAAAACAAAATATAAATATAATTATATAAGATTTAAACTATTCGGAAAAGATGTATCAATAAGATATAAAGAAAATAGATACAAATATTACAAGAATGATAAATAAAATCATTTAAAATATGATTAAAAGTTCTTTAACGCACGGTAAACAGAACTTCAATTTTTATTCTGATTATAATTTAAAATAATCTTATATTTTTAATTTTGCTCTGCGTGCGTTGTATTGATTATAAATTTTATAAAAACTTGGGTGGGTGCCTTATAATTCTAATTAAGCAATAAGAAAACAGAAAATTTAAAATTCAAAATAAATTATTTAATATAGAGGGTGGGAATGAAAATAAGTTTTAAAACTATATTTACATACCCCGCCCTATAGGCTTTCTATCATTTTTGTTATTTTGGTATTTTATTTCTTTTAAATTTTAACTGTTATTTTAGCTGCCCGCCCAAGTTTTTTTTGAAATTATATTTTAATTAACGCACGGTGAATATGCTTAATAATATAAGATTAATAATAATAAAAATTTAAATTATAAATTAAGTATTATTTAGCGTGCGTTTAGAGATGTAATAGAATTTTACTGCATACTTTTATAAGTAAAATTTAAAAATTATAAAGTTTGTAATTCATAATTTTATCTATTTACAATTAAAGTAATTTTTATATAATATAAATACAGTTTTAATTTGAGGATAAGATTATGAGTAAAGTTGCTGTAATAAAATGCGAAAATTATGATCTTGAAGAAGTAAAATCTGCTATTAAAAAAGCTATAGATTTGATTGGAGGAATAGATGTATTTGTTAAAGAAAATGATAAGGTATTGCTTAAGCCCAATTTTCTAGCTGCTGAAACTGCCGAAAGATCTGTAACAACTCATCCTGTAGTATTTGAAGCTGTTGTATCTATACTTCAGGAAAAAACTAAAAACATTTCTTATGGAGATTCTCCGGGAATAGGTAAGGGAAGCAGTGTAGCATTGAAGTCCGGCATAGATGAAATAGCTAATAAATTAAATGTTAAATATGCAGATTTTGAGGAACCTGTAGGAGTTACTTATGATGATGGGGTACAGGAGAAAAGTTTTACTATAGCAAAGCCTATACAGGAAGCTGATGTAATAATAAGTTTACCAAAATTGAAATCGCATGCCCTTACAACTATGACAGGGGCAGTAAAAAATCAATTCGGATGCATACCCGGTTTTAGAAAGGCAGAATATCATTTGAAGCTTCCAGATTTTGAAGATTTTTCTACTATGCTTCTTGATTTGAATAAACTTGTTAACCCTAAGCTTTATATAATGGATGGAATTCTTGCTATGGAAGGAAACGGACCTAGAAATGGAAATCCTAGAAAAGTTAATGCTTTAATAGTGTCGTCAGATGCAGTTGCTTTGGATTATGTTGCTTCTCAAATAATATCATTTGATTATAATACTATACCTACTTTAAAAATGGGATTTAAACTTGGCTTTTCAAATAAAGAAGAAATAGAAGTTGTCGGTGATGGTATAGAAAGCGTAAAAGTAACAGATTTCAAAAAACCTCATAAAGGTGTCGGTATAGGAAGGAGTTTAATGAAGTTAAGTAGATTCCCTATTATTAAAAGACTTTTTGCAACTATAATACCTAAACCTGTAATAGAAAAAAATAAATGTGTAAAATGCGGAGTATGTGTCAAGGTTTGTCCTGTAACACCATTGGCACTTAATTTTGAGAAAAAAGGTAAAGATTATCCGCCTGAATATTATTATAAACATTGTATATCATGCTACTGCTGTCAGGAATTATGCCCTCATAAAGCTATAGTATTAAAAAGAAAATTTTAATATAAAAAATTAAAACAAAAAATATCATACTTAATTTAAATAATTAAGTATGATATTTGTATATATTTTTTATTTACTGAATATTGATTCTAACTGTATTATCTATATAACTGCTGTCTATATTTCCAAGAGCTTTAATTTTTGATATCATATCATCTCTGCAGTCTTTTCCTGTCATATTAATATTCTGTCCTTTCTGAGTAATATTAACATAATCGCTGCTGTTATATATGAATGTAGATAAAGCTACTCTGTATGATTGTGATTCATTAATAGCAGTATTATTTAATTTAGCAGATATTAAATCTCCGCTGCTGTTGTATATAACTTCCATTCCTCTTGACATTTGAAGGAAACTTCCTCCTGAATTTCCGGCAATTACTGTACTTTTTTTGCATGCTACCTTTAATATATCAAGTATATCTTTTCCTGTTAATGTAACCAATATTACTTCATTATCAAAAGATGAAACTGTCATTACATTTGCTAATGTTATGTCTCCTTTTGTAAATCCGGCTCTTATTCCTCCGGCATTTATGAAAACAATATCAGCCTTATCTCCTTGCTGATTAGAATCATATATCAAGTCGCATACAAAATTTCCTAAAGGTGTAGATTTAGATCTAATTTCTGTAACATTAAGAGGTAAATCTTCAGATAAAGTACCTATCCTTACATTAGATTCCTGTTCTACCTGAGTCTTCATTTCATTAACCAAAGCAAGCATATCAGGATCTTGTTTTATATTACTATCCATAGGAATTAGTTTATAATTGAAACTTGAAACATTTCCATTATTGGCATTTAAATTAATATTTCCTAAATACTGCCCATAACAACCTGCCTGTACTATAGGTGTGCCGTTTACAGTGTTAGCATTTTGAAGTACAGTATGAGTATGTCCTCCTATTATAACATCAAAGATATTAGGCATGGCATTGGCAATTTCTATATCAACATTATATCCGGCATGACTTAGAAGTATTGTAACATCATTAGTAGTATTTAAAGGAATTTCTGACATGAAATTTTGTAATGATTGTATTTCATCTTCAAATACTAAATTTTGAGTGTATTGAGGATTATATCCTGCATTCTTTACAGTTACGCCTACTACAGCAATTTTTATACCGTTTATATTTGTAACCATATATGGCTTGGCATAATAGCTGTTATCTGATTTATTTTTTATATTTACTGAAAGAGTAGGAAATTTTCTGTCTTTTATTATTTGATTAAAATTATCAAGTCCATAATCTACAAAATGGTTTCCAACTGTTGCAGCACCTACTCCAATCTCATTCATAATTCTAACTTCATCTTGTCCCTTGAAAACTGTGGAATAAATACTGCCTGTAATAGTATCTCCAGCATGAAGAACCAAAACATTATCATTAGTTGACTTTACTTGTTTAATATAAGCAGCTCTTCTAGCAGCTCCGTATATTCCATTTTCTTCTTCATCTTTTCCATGTGTATCATTCATATGAATTATTACAAGGTTACCGCTTTCTTTAGGATGTAAAATATTATTTTTTTGACATGATAATATTGTTATTAATATAAAAATTAAAATAATATAAATTTTTTTCATCATAGTAATCACTCCATATTATTTGAATGTTACATTATATTATATATTTGTCAATTATATAAAATAGAAATTAACTATAAAAAATAAAAAACACGGCTCTATAAATAAAGCCGTGCATATATTTTGTGTGTATAAAATAAGGAGTCAATTATTGTCTTGCTTTACTAAGATATTTATTTTCTGTGTCATAAGCAAGTTTATATATTTTTTCTTCGTCTATAGTGATGATTTTTCCTTTTTCTACAACAACTTTTCCATTGACAATGGTATAGTCAACAGTATTTTTCCATCCTATAGTACCAAATAAAGATTTAGCATCGAAATTAGCCCCTACCATTTCTAATTTTCGCATATCTATAATAAATAAATCGCCTGCCTTTCCTATTTCCAAACTTCCTATATCATCTCTGCCTAAAACTTTTGCTCCTCCATTTGCGGCTATTTTTAATATATCATAAGCACTAGGAGCTTTATTGCTTGAATTGAGTCTATGAAGTAAATAGCATACTCTCATTTCTTCAAGTAAGCTGGAACCGTCATTGCTTGCACTTCCGTCAACTGCTAAACCTACAGGCACCCCTAATTCAATCATTTCAGGTATTTTGCAAATTCCTGAACTTAATTTCATATTTGATATAGGGCAATGAGCTACACCTGTTTTTGTATCAGCCAAATATTTTAACTCTTTTTCATTAAAATGAATTCCATGAGCATACCATACATCTTCGCCAACCCAGCCAAGAGATTCCATGTATTCCAAAGGACGCATATTGAATTTTTCTTTAACGAAAACTTCTTCATCTTTAGTTTCGCATAAATGTGTATGAAGTCTTACTTTCAAATCTCTAGCTAAAATAGCAGACTGCTTTAATAATTCACCTGTAACATTGAAAGGAGCACAAGGAGCTAATGCCACCATGTTCATAGAGTATTTTGAGCTGTCATGATATTTTTCAACTACTCTCTGACAATCTTTTAAAATATCATCTATTGATTGAACCACAGAATCAGGTGGAAGTCCTCCGTCTTTTTTGCTTAAATCCATACTTCCTCTTGAGGCATACATTCTTATTCCTAAATCTTTAGCAGCAGCAAACTGAGAATCCAATATTCCTTCTGCATTGTTATTAGGAAATAAATAATGATGATCAAAACATGTAGTGCAGCCTGTTTTTAATAATTCTCCCATTGCTGTCATAGAACTATAATACACAACATCGTTATTAAGATTTTTCCATATTTCGTATAGATTAGTAAGCCATTCAAATAATTCCATATTCTGAACCTGAGGCAGATTTCTAGTGAATATTTGAAATAAATGATGATGTGTATTTATAAGTCCTGGATATACAAAACAGCCTGAAGCATCAATTATTTTATCAGCATTTTTTTCTTCTTTTGTTTCTTTACCGATATAAGTTATAACTCCATTTTCTATAAAAATATTGCTGGAATTATAAACCGTATCATTATTATCGCATGTAACTATAGAAGAAGCATTTTTGATAAATAGACTAGACATATATTGATACCTCCGTTAATTAAAATAAGGCATAAAAACTTATAGTCAATTATTGAGGTAATTGGTAGAAACGTTCAGCCATATTATGAACTTATATAAACTGTATAGTTATTGCCTAATAGCATTATAAAATATTTTATTTTTATGTCAATTCATAATTAATTTTTATTTAAATAATGAAAACAATATAGGTATTATAAAACATACTATAAAAGCCCATATACCATAAATATATATAAAAAATACTGATTTAGTATCTCCAATAGTGATTTCTTTGATATTTGGAATACTATCAGGTTTTTTGAATATTATTAGTATAGACTTGATGTTAAAAAATGTTATAAAAATTAAATTGCCTAACATAACTAAATTTGTACCTATTAATGTTATTTTATTTGGGCTTATACCGTATTCTATTAATCTGTACAAAGAAGAAGTTAATACTAATATATCAAAAATAATAGCTATTATAGGAAGAACAATATATAAAGCCTTAGTAAATATACTTGATTTATAATCTATTCTTATAAAGAACATGTTCAATACAATTATAGCAAGCATAATGTTATAGAGTATAAAAGTAACTCTATTATCATAAGGTCTTATATCAGGCATTAATAAAAGAATCAAAAGTATAAATATAAATAATAAACTAAAAGGCATTAATATTCTTGATAAATATATTGAAATATTAGTTTTCATGTTTTGATAAACTATATATACCAAAAATGGAAATAATGATGTAAAGAATGTCATTGATAAAATTGCTAATTTAATTATGATGTCTTCATTTATGAATCCAATAATATCTTTCATTAAAAATAAAACTATTGCTGCAAATATTCCAAATACTGTTGATACTATGCCTACTATTAAACCCGCAAATATTGATATATCTGCAGAAAATGTGAAAAACTCTGAAATAGTTTTGGAATTTAATATTTGAAAACCATTATATGATAAAGCTATTATTATAAAAAATATTATATTATTAAATATATATTTTATAATAGAAATTTGTACAAAAAAATCATTATTATCTATAGCAACATTTCTTATAAAAAAACTAGTACTTAAATCTACAATTAATATAAAAATAACTGATAAAAATGTTATCAATATATTTTTTAAATTGAAATTTTTATTTATATAAAATATTAAACTTAAAGATAAAAAATAAAATAAATGAACAAATGAAGTGATTAAATTAAACAAATATTCAGAATCCGTAATGAATCTAGAAATTCTATTATTCATAAACATTAAAACAGTACCTGTAATAAATGCTGAAGAAATAAGACCTATAAAAATAATTATTAAATTTGATATTAAATTATTTTCTAATATTTTTCCTATTTTACTATTTATATCATTAATTGTATTTGTTTTTTCATTTGCATTGTTATTTTGAATACTATTTTCTTCCATAATTTACCCCTAAAAATTAGTATACCCTATAATAGTAAATAAAAATCAAGAAAGATTATAAATTAATAAATATAAAAGTCAATTATAAAAATGTATTAATCCCACCAGAAATACCAAACATCTGATTTTAATAATGTACCAGCTAATTTTCCATGATCATAATCTTCGCCAGATTGATCAACTCTGTCAAAACAGAAATAATAATGTTCTATAGCAAGTTCTCTAGCTTCCTCGTCAGTTTGAGGCTGTTTTTCTACCCAAAGCTCCCAAGTATCATAACCAACTACTGCAGGATAGGCATTATATTTTTCATACCAATACTTGAAAATTGCTGTCTGAGTTTCATGATTAGGACAGTCATTAAATCCGCCCATAGGAATATAGCATGCCAATTCATAAGGATTAACAGTAGGAATTTTTGCTAATATTAAATCAACCGTAACAGGATTATCTAAACTATAATCATAATAGGAACAAAAACTATTTACAACTTCAAAGCCTTCTACTATAGGAGCATTGAATGATTTTTTTATTTCTTCAATATATTCTTTATCATCATAAATATCTTCAATATTCTGATGCAAATATTCTTTATAGTTTATTTCTTTGGATTTTTCTATATATTCATTTATTAATTTTTTTGAATCTTCAATTTCTGCATCATTATCTTCCAAAAACATTTCAATCGCTTCAGTGAGTATATCTGTAGGTATTATTATTAAAGGAGTGTATCCTTCTTTTTTTCCTTTCTCCAAATTTTCTTTATACCAATTCATTATTTTAGTATCATCTTTAAGTCCGCATTCAAGTATTTCATAATCGCATTTTATAAAATCTGTTATAAATTTTATATTCTCATTCATATATGCTCCTAATTATTAAATTAATCCACGCTGTATTCTGCCTCACTGTCTCCGCTTATAACAAATCTGTAAGGGTTATTAGGAAGTATTTTTACTAAATAATTATACAATAAAGTAGAGCTTTGAAGTACATTGTTATTAGTATTATAATAAAAATATTTAGGATAATCTAATACATATTTATAATAAGGATTATTTTTTGAACTTACTAATTCTCCTATTTTATTATTAACTTTCCATAGGAAATATACTGACTTATCTGTGAAATAATTTGTATTAGGATCATTAAGTATATAAGAGAAGAAGTCTGATGATTTTAAATAGTCATAATTTTTATATGAATTCATAGCTGCCTTATAATTTTCAAATATATCTTCCATATTCTGAATATTATTTGTCATATATCTTAAATAGCTCCAGCCTACTATAGGTCCGTAATAAGTATCATATTTTACTAAAGCCCAATCTTCTCTTGCCCTCTCTTTAGGATTATATACATTTGTCTTATTAAGCACTGTTACAAAATCATAATTATATAATGTATAGAGTTGTTTTTCAGTACCCGGAGTAATTGCTGGTATTCTGTCTCTTATTATGATTCCATTTCCTATAACATAGTATTCTTCTTCAAATTCTGCTTTTATAGCATCTATTCTTTTTTGTACAGTTTCCATAGTGTCTTTATAATTTTTGTTTTCGGCAGAAGTTAAAGTAAAAGGCAGATTATCAGGGAAATATGATTGATTATGTAATATGCTGTCTTGAAGTACGCTTGTTCTGTATCTGTCTGAGAATCTTCTTAAATAAGTAATATTTGTAATAAATTTAGCTTTGTCATTTTCATTTTGTATGCTGCTGAATCTATGTCTTATGCTGAAGTAGTAAGCAAAATCTTTCAGAGGAAAAACACTTTCTTCATCTTGGAGTATTCTGTCAAATATATATCCATTAAAAGAGTATTGTCCGTCTTTTGCTATTATTCCCATTTGATTGTATATATTTTTTAATGAGGATTGTAAGTTTGTAACCGCTTCATCATCATTATTTTCTTCGCCTTCAACTATACCCTCGGATAATAATTGAGTGTAGAATTCTTCTATATATGCCGGTTCATTTTCTACCATATATATTAATGCCTGTCCTAAAAGATATGATGCCTCGCTTTCATAATAACTTGAAGGGTAGGTGAATAAAAATCTTGCTAAAGTTTCAAAACCTTCTTTATAGCTTGATGATAATATTTGATTTCTTCCTGTGATGAATGTTGTAAGTTCATTATACGGAGATTGTGCATTTTCTTCTTCTGTTTTTGGCAGAGTTTTTAAAAAGTCTCCCAAAGGTCCGTAATCTTCTGTACTTTCTATATCTTTTAATTTTCTATACTCATTTATTGAATCTGCAGCTTTGCATGAACTAATGAGTACAGCAGATATTAATACAATTATACTTAGTAATATTTTATTCATATTTAATTTACCTTCATTAATTAATTTTGTATGTTTTTCTTAAAAAATCTTTTAAAATTGACCTTGAAAAATTATTATCGCATTTATCAAGCATTTTGTTTACTAAATCTTCGCATTCTTCTATGCTTATGTTTCTAATAATATTTTTTACTTTAGCAATAGATGTTACAGACATTGAAAGTTCTCTTATTCCTAGTCCTAATAGTACAGGAGTATATTCAGGAACACCTCCCATTTCGCCGCATAAAGTTACGGGCTTATTATTTTCATTAGCTATTTTTATAACTCTTTTTAATGTCCTAAGAACTGATATATCTATAGGATTATACAAGTATATCAGCTTTTCATTAGTTCTGTCGCATGCCATCATATACTGAACTAAATCATTAGAGCCTATGGATAAGAAATCAGCTTCTTTTACTATTAAATCTATTATAGCAGCAGCTGAAGGCGTTTCTATTAAAACCCCTATTTTTATTTTCTCATTGAAATTTTTATTTTCATTTCTTAATTCTCTTTTAATATCTTCTATAAAATTTTTAGTTTCAATAAATTCTTCTAAAGTGCTTATCATAGGAATCATTATTTCTATATTTCCATAATGAGAAGCTCTAAGCAGTGCTTTTATCTGATCTTTAAATAATTGTTTATTAGATAAGCAGAATCTTATAGCACGCCACCCTAAGAAAGGATTATCTTCTTTGAACTCTAATCCCAAAGCTGGTGATATTTTATCTCCGCCTATATCTAAAGTTCGTATTATTACTTTTCCTTTTATTTTAGAGGCTATAGTTTTATATACTTGAAATTGAGTTTCTTCTGTAGGAAGCTCTGATGCTATTTCCTCATCTGAAAATATATATAAAAATTCTGTTCTATACAAGCCTATAGAATCTACACCAAACTTTAATAAACTTTCTATTTCTTCAGGCATATCTATATTAGCATGTACTTTTATTTCTATATTATCTTTTGTTAAAGCTTTTTCTCTAGCATCTGATATTAATTTTTCTTTTAATTTTTTTATATTTTCTGCCAATATAGTATAATTATCTATATCTATTTTGCTTGGATTCATTATAACTATATTGCTTTTACAGTCTATTATTATTTTTCTTCCGTTTTTTATTTTGCTTGATATGTCGGCTATGTTGAATATAGTTGTTATGCCGAAAGATTTAGCAAGTATTGCCGCATGGGAGGTATATCCGCCGCTTTCTATTATAAATCCCGCAACTCCTATGGCATTAAATTTTAATACATCGCTAGGTGTAAGTGTTTTTGCTATTACAATACTATCTTTTGGTGCCTGAGAATAATCTCCTGAATGAGGCTGTATTAAATTTCTTATCAGTCTTGATTTTATATCAACTATATCGCTGCTTCTTTCTGAAAGCATTTTATTATTTATAGATGATAATTTATTAAGATATCCTGATATTATAGTATCATATACATGTTCTATATTAAGTAATTTTTCTTTAACTTCTTCTTTTACTTGTTTTTCTATTACTTTATCTTGAAGCATTAATATATGAGTATGTAATATATTTTTGATATTATTATCTACATGATTTTGTAATAATTCTATTTCATTTATAGATTTTTTGACAGCTTCATCAAATCGTTTATATTCTTCTTCTACATCAGATTCTTCTATTTTGTATATGGGTGTATTCAGGTATGGAGTATAAAAAAAAGAATTTCCTATAGCCACATCATCGCCAACTCCATTTCCATTTAATATCGTTCTTTTATCAGGCATGCATTCTCCGATATTATGTTAATTAATAGTAGAAATTATATTATAAATGCAAAATATTTTCAATAGTAAATTAATTGTAAATAGTAATATTTTTAATATGTATTTATGATAACTATTTAATTAAAGAAATTGTTTGTAAAATGATGCAGCTTATTTTATATATTAATCTGTAAAATAAGATGGTTTATAAATACTATATTGATTGGAAGATAAAAATGCATGCAATACTTGGATTATAAACAAATAGAGTAGTTTAAAATTTTATATATTTATTTTTTAAACAACTCTATTATTTATTTCTTTAATTATTTCATATTCTCAAGCATTTCCACTACTATTTTCATTGAGTTTTGTGCAGATTTTACAACAAATTTAGGGAAATCTACCACAGCATCACTGTCGGCTTTATCGGATAATGAGCGTATAACTACAAAAGGAACTTTATACATCAAAGCAGCATGGGCAACAGCAGCACCTTCCATCTCTATAGCACCAGTCTTAAATTTTTTATGTATCTGCTTAACTTTTTCATTATTGCCAACAAACTGATCTCCTGTAGCTATTGTATCGATATATACTTTATTTTCTTTTATCACTTTTTGTGCTGATTCTTTTGCTAATTGTATCAAAGAAGCATCTGCAGGATAGTAATTTTTATCATATCCTTTAACTAATACAGTAAGTTCTTCTCCGTCTAAATCGCTTGTATCAAAATCATGTTCTATTAAGTCTTTTGATATAACTATATCAGATATATCGTAATCAGGATTTCCTGAACCTGCAACACCTGTAAATATTATTTTTTCTACATTAAATCTTTCTATAGCTATAGTTGTAGCAATAGCCGCATTAACTTTACCTATTCCTGATTTTAATAATACTATATTTTTACCGCATAATGTGCCTTTATAGTAAGTAATATTAGCTATTTCAATTTCTTCTATATTTTCAATCATACCTTTAAAATTGGTAATTTCTGAATCCATAGCACCTATTATTGCAATTCTTTTTGTATCAGACATAAAATAATCCTCCAAATAATAATGATTATTAAATTATATATTAAAAATATATTTTTAGAAACTATAATATTTTATAATAATAGACTTGTTTCAAAACTAATTTTTTGTAATTTAGTGTGGACTAGCTGCGAAGCACACAGTTGTGCCACCCCCCCACTTCTTTTGGTGTCCCATACGAAGTACGCTTGCGGCGAGAAGCAAAAGGACTGCATATTTATATACTAAAATAATAATTTATAAAACATGTGAAACATTATTTTGTAAATTATAAAATTATGAAATTTTTATATATGATCTTGTTAAGTAGTTTTTAAACAAGTCTAATAAAATACACTTTAATAAAAATGATTTTAAAAATCGAAAGTTAAAGGATCTTCTCCTATTCTGTATCCGTTTTCTAATGAATTTATTTTTTCTATGTCATTTTTATCTAATTGAAAATCGAATATATTTATATTTTCTTCTATTCTTTCTTTAGTTACAGATTTAGGTATAACAGATATATTATTTTCTATATTCCATCTTAAAATTATTTGAGCAGGAGTTTTATTATATTTATTTGCTATATCAACTATGGTTTTATCAGAAAATAGTTTTCCTCTTGCCAATGGCGACCATGCTTCCACGATGATATTATGATTTTTACAAAATTCTATTAATTCATTTCTTTGCAAATTAGGGTGTCTTTCTATTTGATTTAGTACAGGGGCAATATTACAATGTGCAAATATATCTTTTAAATGCTTTATTTCAAAGTTGCTTAATCCTATAGATTTGGCTTTTTTACTCTGACATATATTTTCTAATGCTCTGTATGTATCTAAATATCTTTCTTTTTTTTGTCCCGGCCAATGAATAAGCACTAAATCTACATAATCCATATTAAGTTTTTCTAAACTTTCTTCAAATGATTTTCTTGCGGAATTATAACCTTGTTTTGTATTCCAGATTTTAGTGGTTATAAATATTTCTTCTCTTTTTATTCCTATTTTTCTTATAGCTTCTCCTAATTCTTTTTCATTATTATAAAATTGAGCAGTATCAAATTTTCTATATCCGGCGTCTATAGCCCATCTTAGTGCATTTTCTAATTCTTTTTTATCTGTTATTTTATATAGTCCAAGTCCCAATATAGGCATTTCTATCCCATTATTAAATTTTATATTAATCATAACTTCTTCCTTTTTATATTATGGTATTAATTTTATTATATGTTATAATAGATAATATTACAGCTATATTTTTATTATCTTAAAAAATGTTTTATGCTTTTTATGATTTTCCGATAATATTTAGTAATTAACATAATAATACAAATGGGGGGAGTAAATTGTCTAGTAATAACGGATACGAAAAATATAAAAAAGTTGATGTGAGTACCGCTTCACAGAACAGACTTATCGTTATGCTTTATGACGGTGCTATTAAGTTTTTAGAAACCGCCTGTGCTGCTATGGATAAAAAGCATGGTACTGAAGAGGCACATAATAATATAGTAAAAGCACAGGAAATCATATATGAGCTTTTATCTTCTCTTAATTATGAAGCCGGAGATATAGCACATAGACTTGCTTCTATATATACATATATGAATCAAAAACTTACAGAAGGTAATATATCTAAAACTAAGCCGCCTTTGTTAGAAGTAATAAGGTATCTCAAAGAGCTTAAAACAGCTTGGGAAGGTGTTGAAGAGCAAATGTCTAAAACTAATAGCGAAAGTAAGGCAGCATCTAATAATAACAAAGATAATTCTTCAAAAAATACTGATAGTAAATTAAATATAACAGGTTGAATAAGCTATGAAAAAAATGTATAAATTAACAATATTATCTATTATTTTTAGTATAGTTTTTTTATCATGCGGTGAAAAAGATACTGAAACTATAGAGCAGTATGAAGCTAGAATGAATAGGCTTGAAATTTTAAAATATTATAATATACAAGATGTTATGCAGCCTAGAATCGTAAATGACGGAGTATTATTTACTTTTGCCGAGAATTATGATTCTGTAGAAGTATCCGGTGATTTCAATAATTGGGAAGATAGTATACCTCTTATAAAGAGTTCTTATGGTGTTTATTATTATCTTTGGCAGCATCCTCTTAAGGCAGGAAAATATAGTTATAGATACAGAGTTAATGGTGTTTGGATTAATGATCCTGTAAATGCTAATATTGAATATGATAATAATAATCAGGTTGTTAGCTATTTTGTGTTAACTAATGATGTTGGATTTTATGAAAAAAACCCTATTTATAATTCTGATGGTACGGTTACATTCTTTTACAGCAATGATACTGCTAAAGAGGTTATGTTTACTTCTGATAAATTGGGCTTTGATAGTTTAAGATATCCTATGACTTATTCTAATAATTTATGGGTTATCACTTTAAGACCTGAAGCCGGTAATTACTATTATAACTTTGTAGTAGATAGAATATGGGAAGTTGATCCTATTAATATGAATGTTTATAAGGGAAGTGATGGAAGGCTTCATTCATATATTCTAATAAATTATAATCAAACTAATAAAAGAATGGTCTATTAATAAAATATAAAAAAGGATAGGCTTTTTATATAGTCTATCTTTTTTTATTGCATTTTATTATTTTCATTATCATTATTATTTATTGTAGGATTTTCTGCATTCAAATCATGAAGTCTTTCTCTGATTTCTGAAGTTGTTTTTAACGGATCTTTTTCTTTCATTTTCGGCTGCTTGAATACGGATAATGTTTGATTAAAGATATTTTTGAAACTATCATCTACTGTATTATTTTTAGAGTTAATATACATCATTTTTATTTGATCTTTAGTTTCTTTATCTTCTATCTTTGATAATAAATTAATATTATGATCTGAAATAGAAACCAAATACATATCTTCAACAATTTCTATTATAGATATATATCTGTTTGCAGCTACAGGAGTTGTGGCAAGCACTTTAATAATATCGCTTGAACCTGACACTTTTTTAGATTTATTTTTTAAATATATAAATACCAAATATATACCAACCAAAGTAACAATAAAACCAATAATAGCTCTTATAAACATCCAGCCGTTACTTACTTCTGCTCTGTCTTGAATATTTCTAATATCCTGTAATATAGCAGGTTCATTAGCATTGTTTGTATTATCTATAGCGACATTGAAGAAATTAGTTTCCGGCATTATATTTTCTGCATTAGTTTCGGTAGTTACATTAATATTATTGTTGTCATTTTGATTTGTAGTATTTTCTTGAGTTAGTGCTATGCTGAAAATAATTAAGAATATGACAGAAATTTTTTTAATCATATATAAACCGATTCGGAGAGAGCGGGATTCGAACCCGCGGTAGGGGTTGCCTACGACAGTTTAGCAAACTGCTCCCTTCGGCCTCTCGGGCATCTCTCCATAACTACATATTTTCTTAAATGATTGTGTTATGATAACATAAATAATATTTTTAGTCAAGTTTATATTTAATTAAAGTTTGTTTTTTATTAATTTAGATAAAATATATATTATTTTGACAAATGGGATATTTTTTATTATAATATAAAATTTAAGGATTATATTATGATTAAAGAACTATATTCATATTTAGAAGGCATAAAAGATATAACTGCTGAAGATAAAGAGCATAGTTATAGAGCTTCTTTAGAGAGTTTATTAAATGGTATAAAAAATCATCTTAATTTTAATAAGGTAAATATAAAGCATGAACCAAACAATGATAAAGAGGGCAGGGGAGCACCTGATTTTTTAGTTACTATTGATTCTCTTGTTTTGGGCTATATTGAAAATAAAAGAGTAAATGCCAATCTTGATGAAATTATTAAAAGCGAGCAGATAAAAAAATATCTTCTTTTGAGTGATAACATTATAATTACGGATTATTTGAGATTTATATTAATTGATGAAAACTTAAATATTATTGATGAAGTTAGAATATGCGAATTAAGTGAGATTAAAAATTATAAAAAAATTAAACTTGAAGAAGTAAGTAAAAAACTTTCAGATATATTTAAAATATTTTTCTCAAGAGAGCCTAAACCTATAAATACAGCTTTAGAGTTTGCAGATGCTTTAGCTATGCGTACTAGAATATTAAGAGATGATTTATACGAACTTGAAAATAATAATCATATAGAGCGTTTATATAATATATTTAAAAGTACAATTTATTCTCAAATAGATTTTGCAGACTTTTGCGATAATTTTGCACAGACACTTACTTATAGTTTGTTTTTAGCAAGACTCAATACTAATGAAAAAATAGATTTATATAATGTAACTAAGTTTATACCTAAATCGTTCCCATTAATAAGAGCTATGAGTAAATTCCTTCAGGATTTGGAAGAATTAAATATTAATGACTTAAAAACTATAGAATGGCTTTTAAATGAAATAATAAATATAACTAATCATATAAATATTGTATCTATTGTAGAAGAATTAAATAAATATGATAATACAGTTTCGCAGAAAGATCCTTATATGCATTTTTATGAAACTTTTTTGTATAAGTATAATCCTGAGCTTAGAGAGCTTAGAGGCGTTTATTATACTCCTCAAAGCGTAGTTAATTTTATTATTGATTCTATAGATATAGTTTTAAAAGAGTATTTCAATAAAAATAAAGGTTTAGGCGATGCATTAGAAAAAGAAACTAATATAACTCTTTTAGATTTTGCTACAGGAACAGGTACATTTTTACTTGATTCTTTTAGGAAATCTTTATCATATTATCAAAAAAACTCTGTCAAATATAATCCTAAAGAATTAATAAATAAATTTTACGGCTTTGAGTTTATGATAGCACCGTATACAATAGCACATCTTAAAATATCTCAAACACTTAAAGAAGAGTTTAACTATAATTTAGAAGATGATGAGAGATTAAATATATTTTTAACCAACACTTTAGAAAATATAGATTTAGATGAGAGCAAAGGGAAAAACAATATATTTGAAGAGCTTAATGAAGAGATGAATCTAGCTCAGAAAACAAAAGAAAAAGAGATTCTTATAATAACAGGCAATCCTCCATACAGCGGAGCAAGTGCCAATAAAGGCATATTTGAGGAAGAGGTAAGAAAAGAATATAAAACATTGTTAGAAAGAGAACCTTTAGCTTTAACAAGAAACGGTAAAGTAGAAAAAGAAAAAAATCCAAAAATGCTTCTTGATGATTATGTGAAGTTTATAAGATTTGCACAGCAGAAAATAGATAATCAAAAAGCAGGCGGAATATTCGGCTTTATTTCTAATCATTCATTTTTGGATAATCCTACTTTCAGAGGTATGCGTTACAGCTTATTAAAAAGTTTTGATGAAATATATATTGTAAATTTGCATGGTAATACCAGAAAAAAAGAAGTATGTCCAGACGGCAGCAAAGATGAAAATGTATTTGACATAATGCAGGGCGTAAGTATAAATATATTTGTAAGATATACCAAAAATATAGAAGATGAAAAATTAATTAATGTAAACTCTATCACACATAAATACAGCAGAGAAAATGCATCAGTTTATTATTATGACTTGTACGGAAAGAGAGAGTATAAATATAATTTTCTTCTTGATAATAATATAAAAAGTATAGAGTGGAGTAAATTAGAATATAAAGAGCCTTTCTTTTTATTTATACCTCAAAATAAAAATTTATTAGAAGAGTATGATAATTTTTATAGTATAAAAGATATATTTTTAACTTCAAGTGTTGGAATAGTTACAGCAAGAGATGATTTTTGTTTATCTAAAAATGATAGTATAAATTCATTAAATGAATTAAAAAATAATATAAAAAGATTTATGGAATTAGATATTGAATATGCCAGAAAAGAATTTGATTTAGGAAAAGATACTAGAGATTGGCAGATTAGATATGCAAAAAAAGAATTGGAAGAAACGAATAATGATGATAATAATTATAAAATACTTAATTATCGTCCTTTTGATAAAAGATGGACTTATTATACGGGTAAGTCAAAGGGGTTTCATAGTATGCCAAGAGGTGATATAATGGAGCATTTTCTAAAATATAATAATATTGGATTAGTTTCAATACGCCAAATTATAAGTTCTGATTTTTTTCATAGTTTTATTACTGATAAAATAATTGATATGTGCTATATTTCAAATAAGACTAAAGAAGGTAATTATATTTTTCCATTATATTTGTATAATACTCCTAATGCAAGAAAAGTTATTCAGGCTGAAAATTATAATGTTGGGGATTTATTTGAAAAATATGAAGAAAATCCATTTGACAATTCAGATAAGATAGAAAATTTTACGCTCAATTTTAGAAATTTCATCGACAAAAAATATGGCTTTCATTTCTCGCCTGAAGAGGTTTTGGGCTATATTTATGCTATACTCTTTCACAAAACTTACAGAACTAAATATATTGATTTCCTAAAAATAGATTTTCCTAAAATTCCTTTTACGGATTCTAAGGATATATTTATAAAATTAAGCTCTTTAGGCACTAAGTTATACAATCTTCATTTGATGAAAGATAATGATTTGAATGCCGATATAGGAGAGGGTTTATACAAAGATGATAAAAACAACAAAATAGAAAAACCTGTTTATAACGAAAAAGAAAATAAACTATTCATTAATAAAACTCTTTATTTTGATAAAGTTTCAAAAGAAGTTTGGCTTTATAAAATAGGAGGCTATCAGGTATTGGATAAATATTTAAAATCTCATAAAGGCGAAGATATTGATTACTCATATTTTCAGAAGATTATACAGGTTTTGTATAAATCATTGATTATAGAAAGTGAAATTGCAGGCATTGACTTTTTATAAACATTTTATATAAAATAATATAATTTGACAATATTATATTTTATTATATTATATATATGAGGGTATGTGTTATGAATATTGATAAAGAAAAAAAATTACTTGAAATTACTTTTAAATATAAAAGTAAATTAAGTAGGAAAAAATTTAATTCGATTATAGGAATTTGTTATTCTAATATAATAAATAAACAAATTAATGATGAAATAAATGGTTATATTATACCTACGGTTAATAGCATAGTTAAAAATTATGGACACAAATATGAAAAACAATAAAGAAATTATTGATAATAAGGATAGCAGTAATAATGATAAATTACCGCCTGAAATGATAGAATAGATTAATGATTTTTTGTCAATTAGTGGTTCTTTTAATCCTTTGGTTAATAAAATTACAGATAAGAATATTAGTGAAATGACAGAACTTCATAATAAACATGATGAAAGAGTTTTTAATGATAAGAAAAATCAGAGGTTTCATAATATATTAATAATAATTGTATTATTAATATTTTTTTTAGTAGTTATGATTTTGTTTAAAAATAATACAGCTTTTTTAGAAAAAATATTACCTCTTATCATTAGTTTTGCCATAGGTTGTTTTGGCGGATATGGATATGGATATGGATATTATAAAAAAGATAGAGATTCTAAAAATTAAGTATATCTAATTTTAGAATTGGAATATAATATTATATAGATTTTAAATAAATCATTAAATTTAGAAAATGAAATTGCAGGTATTAATTTTTTGTAAATAAAAGGCTTTACTTAGTAATTTAAGCAAAGCCTTTTACAAATTTACTTGTTTAAATTAGCATTTTAAGCATGTGTTACCCATTCATGGTCATAATTATACTCTTTGTAGTTTCCTTTGAATACCACACCTTTTACAACTAACTTTTCATCTAATACAACTAAATCGGCAATGTATCCTTCTTTTATTCTGCCGTATTTGTCGTCTATGCCCATAACTTTAGCAGGATAAAGCGAAGCCATTTTCAAAGCCTCTTCAACTGCAGCACCTACCTCATTAACTACATTTCTTACAGATTGGCTTATTGTAATAGCAGATCCTCCCAAAGTGCCATTGTCATCAATAAGTCTGTTGCCGTCTCTATGTATTTTTTTACCAGCCCAAATATATTCTTTTATTTCAGGGGCAGCTGCAGGGGCTATGGCATCAGTAACTATACATATATGACCTGTTTTTAATTTGTATGCTAGCTCTACTGAAGCAAAATCGCAATGCACACCATCGCATATTAAACCAGCATACATGTCTTTAGTTTCAAGTACCGCTCCGACAGCACCTGGCTCTCTTGAACCCCAAGGACGCATAGCATTAAATAAATGTGTGGCAAAAGTTATTCCGTAAGGTATTTTCTCTTTTATTTCTGCATAAGTACCGTTAGTATGTCCTACCGATACTACTTTACCAGCAGAAGCAAAAGCCTCTATAACTTCACCATTTACCATTTCTGGTGCTACAGTAACCATTACGCATTTAGAAGCATTGATTTTTTTTATCATCTCCATATTAGGCTCTCTTATGAACTTTTCATTGTGTATGCCTCTTTTTTCATGCGATATATAAGGACCTTCAAAATGTATTCCTAATACTCCGATTACTGACAGATCCTCTATACTATTAAATAAATCTATAATTTTTAACATGTATTCATCGCCATTTGTAATTACAGTAGGCAAATATGAAGTACAGCCGTATCTCTGACAAACTTCATTCATATTTTTTAATGTTTCAACTGTAGGGGAAGCATTAATATCATATCCGCCTATGCCATTAACCTGCAAGTCTATATATCCGGGAGCTACTATTTTTCCTCCCAAATCTATTCTGGTAATAACAGCATCAACATCTATTTCTTTTTCAACGCTTTTGATAACATTATTTTCTATAACAATACAATGTCCGTCTATAAACTTCTCTCCATCAAATATTTTAATGTTTGTAAGGGCATAATAAGATTTATAAAGCCCCTTAATAAGTTCTTTAGGGTGAAGACTTTTGCTTTCCAAACTTTTAGCATATTTATAAGTTTTTACTTTCAAATCGCTGCTGGATTCTTCATCGGCTACAATTATAAGTTTTTTATGTTCCTGAAGTACAGAAGTAGGGTAGAATTGACTTATAGCTCCTTCAACACAATGGGCTAAAGCATCAGACACTTCATATCCATTTGCCATAACTAGTATGTATTTTGCATTGAATGCTTCCTCAAATCCTAATGTAAAGCCTTCTCTAGGAAACATCTCTATAGGCATATTAAATTTTTTGGATTCATAGCTTCTTATTATTTCACTTATCTTTTTATCCCTAACACTTCCTTCTAATGATGAGCTTGGAGTATTAAGTAAGAAACTTCCATCTTCAGCTAAATTGTCTATCAATAAAGTGATATTGCCCAATTCTTTTATCAAATTAGCCATTCTTTTAGCTTCTTCTTTTCTATTTACTACATTACTGTCAAATAAATGAACATTTTCTTTAGGTATATCTATAAATTTTAAAAAATTATCTTCTAAATATTTCTGCGATATGTTTGAATCTATATATTCACCAGATGAAACTATATGTATATTTTTAAAAGATACTATATTATCATTGTAGAAAGATAATAATTTTTGATAATATGATTTATTGATATATCTTAAAGGAAAAGATAATACAAAAGGCTTTTCTTTATCCGAATAGTCTAATATACATTTTACAGTATAATAAGCAGCCCATTCATAAACGCTTTCATTTGTAATAATGATTCTCATGTATATTCTCCTTTTTTATTTTATATTTTTTTCTATCTTCATAAATACTGTCTGACTTGAAAGTCTTAAAGATGATTCATAATCAGCTATCACAGTAACATCACTATGCTTTTGTAATTTACTTAAAGGTGAAGAATTACTTATACCATACTCTAAACAATCTCTCAAAGAGCATGAATTATTGATTCCAGATGATGTTAATAACACAGTATCTACCATATCTATAAAGCCCATACCCATACTAAATACAGTTGTGGGTACTTTGCTTTCATCTTCAAACTTATATTTAATCTCACTTATAGAGTGTTCGCTTAAAGTTTTTATTCTAAAGAGTGAAGATAATGACGACATTCTTTCATTTCCTGCCGAAGTGGAATCAGCGGTGAGTGAATACCATATAACATCAAATCTTCCTATTTTTTTTATAATTTCAAGCTGTTTATCCATTTGAGATTCATCGCCGTTTCCGTCAAATAAAAATACATTTTCTTCAGGTATATCTATTTTGGAAAGCAGATTTTCTTTTAAAAAGTATGCTTTGCTGTTTTTATCTGTAGGAGAGAGTCCTATATATTCCGACTGCTGAAATATAAATATATTTTTGAAATTAATTTTATAGTTATTAATATTTTCTATTATTTCTCTATAAATATCTTTAGTATCATCTTGACTAGAAACTGAAATATAAAGTTTTTCTTTTTTTTCCTGCTTTTTCTCTAAGAAATTGAGAATATGTTTTGCTGTGAATACAGTATAATCTTTATATGAATCAGCTATATATATATTCATTAATAAGTCCTTTATAATTAATCGGAGCTTATTATAACATTTTCCCTATTTTCTGTATATAGTATATTGTTTATTTTATTTGTATTATCCGAAGTATTTATATAATCTTCTATGTTTATATAGTATTCCTTATTTCCTGCTTTGAAATTTAAATTTGTACTTGTGAAATTTCCCAAGGTGATATTAGGATTTATAATATTTCTTCTCATAGCCTGAGGCACATTGTTTTTAGGCATTGTACTTATAATTATCCAAGGTTCAAATTTCTTTACATTCTCTCTTGTTGAAACTTCTGCGGTATATAATTTATTTTGTCCTATATTAGTTTGTATAATATTATATTCTAATTCATTTGAAGATAGTATTTGTATATAGGTATAAGAATATGCTCCTTCTATAACGAATTTATCTGCATCATTATCAAAAGTTATTGGAAGTTTTGAATTGGCATTCCATTTATATTTATATCCGTAAACATGGTATTGTTTTGTTATATCAGGCAATGCTTCAATATCTTCTTTTATTATTAAAATATTAGGTTTTAGATAGTAGAATCTTCTGTCATAGTTTTTAAGATTTACAGAATATGTATATCTTTGATTTGCTTTTGCATGGGCATAGAACATTTTATAATAATTAGTTATATTTTCTATATAAGAATAACTTCCCATATTTTCTTCTATTTTGTTTCCGTCTATTGATATTCCATTATGAAAAGCAGCATCTTTGAAAAGTGTATAATTATTAGAATCAAAGTTATAACCTAATTCATCTATTATAGAATCTCCGTAATTATAATATACAAAACTCATTCTGTCATTATGATTAAGTCCTAAAGAATCATCAGCGTTTCTTCCTTTAGCATATACAGCCAAATAAGGTGCATTTAGAGCTTTTATATTTTCATTATAGATAGCAGTTTGTATTTTTTTCAAGAGTAAAGTCTCATATTGAAAATCAACATTAGAATTAACATTATCCCTAAGATAGTAATTATTCCACATTAAAGCATAAGGTAGATATTTTATTTCAGCAGATTCGCTTTGTGCAAATACAGCATAATTTTTATATAATGGATTAGCATACATTCTGCTTAGAAACTCCATAACTGCACTTCTAGCACCCGTATCAAATCTTAATTTGCTTCTATTATCTATAGCAGTGTATCCTATAGGTAAAGTATAACCTGACGGATATCCTACTATGGACAAATATTTTCCTATATTTTTAAATGATTCAAAAGTAAAAGCATCGAATATGCCTACATTTTTTAATGATAATGCATAAGTTAATATAGGCATGATAGTATCAAATGCTTCGCTTATTGATGATTTAAAACTTCCGTCATTTTCAAACATAGAAAATACCATACTGTTTATATAATTCATAGAAAAATAATGCCAATTTCTAATTTGATCCTGATTTACATTTTCATTAAGCATGTTAATTGCTATTAAGCCTAATGTTGTAATATATTTTATAGTATTTTTATTTCTATATTCTGAAGGATTTTCTGTTATATAATTATAAAGTGTTTCTCCGTATTTTATGAATTCCTGCTTCATCAAAACTATTTCTTCAGGAGAAAACTCATCATACATTAAATCAAATGGCATAAGAAGAGAATTAGCTAATATATTAACTGAATCTATAATATTATAATTTTCTATTTTTGTTTCATCTAAATTCACTATATCCCTTATCATCTGCTTAATTTCATATTTTAACAAATTATTATTAGGTTCAAATGCTGCTTTTAATGACATAACCATAGCATGAGAAGGAAGATTCTCAAAGTATAATTTATTAGTATCATCAGTTAATGAATATGATATATTATTAACAGACCATTTACCCATATTGGCTGAAGTATATGATTTGAATGCATTTATATTTCTCAAAAGTACAGAAGGCTGAAGTCTGTTTGCTTTGTATAGTAAATTATATAATATTTCAAATGTCTGTTTATCTATTAATACAAAAGGTCTCTGTATATTAAAAGTCTTATTTGTTATTGGTATAATCTTTGTACTGCTGTCATCTATAAAGAAATGATATATTCTTCTTAAATTTGTGTCTCCATTTTCATCAAATGCTATATACCATTTGCCGTTTTCTAATGTATTTGTTATTGAGAAGAAGCTGTTATTTCTCAATGTATATTCATAACGAGTTGTAAATGAAAGCTCTTTAGATATTGATATTCTAGTAAGGGTAGTTCTTTTATTAATCATAACAAATGGAGGATTACTCTTTGCTATATGTCCGCTTTCAGGAAGTATCAATGCTATATTTTCTCTTGATTTTCTTTTATCATCATACTCATTTATTGCTATTTTTACTTTATCTTTTGTATCAACATTTCCAACTGTTTCTATACTTACAGATAGTCTGTCTAATTTATCTTTTTCCAATGGAGGATTAAAATTTGTAGCATATAATGTGAGATTTATATTTCTATTAACTAATGGATTTTCTATATTAAATGTTTTTATTATATTGTTTTCTTCTACTTCTATATTTAATTGTATAGGTATATTATCAGAATCTATATTATAAGTTAATAATATTCCGTCATTTATTTTTACACTTTTTCCATATTTTAAATTTATAAATTTTGGGTACTGTTTATTATATTCAGGATATGTAATAGTATAAGAATTATCTTTTTTATCATAAACAGCTTCTATTTCTCTGTCTACTATCCTTTTTGGCGAGCATGATAATATAGGTATTATCAATAGTAGTGATATAATAATCCATTTTTTCATTATTTATTTATTATCCTGTTATTTATTCCATTCTAACTCTATGCAATCCTCTTAAATAATAGGTAATATCTTGTATATTTTTATCTATCATTTGTTTATATTCGTCAGGTATATTCTGATCTCTTATAAGTTTGAACATTTCAAGTCCTTCCTGCAAATTACCAAATAAACTTATTCTTGCGGCATTTCTTAATATTCTTTTGTATTTAGAATAGTAAGTATTTTCAGGCATATTATCAAAACCATAAGTAATTACAAGTTTCTTTTCATAATCATCTATATCATCTAAGAGCTTCATTCTCATAGTAGGGGTTTCACTTGCTGGTTTTAATTGAGATTCAGGCTTAGCCAATTTAGCACTTTCTTTAGGAGCTTCAACTTTAACCGTAATATTAGGCTGCTGAGCTTGAGGAGGCTGTCCTATTTGCTGATCAGAATCTGGAGAAGCTACCATAGACTGTCCGCCTGTAGGAGGAGTATAGCCTTCATTTATTTCCACGCGGCTATTTTCTATTTTATCTATTATAGTGAAAGGTCTTTTGTTTAAATTTTCATCTTTTGTGCTGTCAGAGTCTTCAAGTCTGTTTTCAACTAGATTTTCTAATTCTTCAGAGGCTCTGTTTAGTCTTTCTTCCCCTTCAGATAAAACCGATACTTCCTCAGATGTTTTTTCAGCTTCTTCTCTTTCTTTTTCTTTCTGCTCTCTGTAATCGTCCATAGCGGCACATAATAAAGCAGCTAATTTTGTAATACCTTCTTCTGTTTTTGCATTCATATTAGAAAGTAAATCACCGCTTCCTTCATTATCTGCTTCATCATCATCATCTGTAATATAGCTTTTTTTCATTGTAGAGGCTATATCTTTAGCAGAACTTTTTATATCACCTCTTATTTCTTTAAGTTTTTCTTCTTCTTTTTTTAAGAGTTCTCTTTTTTTATCTAATGCTTTTGATTCTTTTTCTATCTGTTTTAATATTTTTAAATTTTCTTTATACTGCTCTTTATCTTCTTTAGACAGCTTATTTGTATTTTTCTTAGCATTTTTTAAATCTGCTACGGCTTCTTTCAATTTTGCTTTTAATTCTTTCTTTTCCTGTTCTGATTCTAATAACTGCTCTTTTAATGCTTTAATTTCTTTTAGAGCTTCTCTGTCTGTTTTAGCAGTTTTTGATGCAGTTTCAGTTTTTGATTTTACAGTTTCTTTTGCTTTTAGTTTAAGTTCTTCATTTTTTAATTCTATTTTTCTTTTTTCTTCTTCAAGTTTTTGATTGGTTTTTTCTAATTTTTCTAATCTTTTTTGAAGTTTATTTATTTCAGCATTACTGCTTTGACTTTTAGCAGGGATAGATTTTTTTGCCTCTAAATCTTCTATTATTTTTTTATATTTGTCTTCTATTTTCTTTTTTTGTATATCTACTACTTTTTTATATTTTTTATTAAGTTCAGCAATTTTTTCTTCAGACTGCTGCAATTTTAATTTTAATTCTTCAGATAATTCTTTGTATGAAATTCTGCCTGTAGTTTTTGCTTCTGATGAAGTTTTTTTAGTATCTGTTTTTTTTACAGCCATTATAAAGTACCTGCCATTATATTATAGTCCTTATTAGTATTAACGGAAAAAATTTAAATTTACTAATAAAAATATTTTTTTATTTACATAATACCATATTTCTGCAATAAAATTAATAGTTTTATGCTTGAAAAATATTTTTTATAATGATATAATTTTCAGCAACAAAATAGTCTTTATGATATAAGAAATTAATTTTAAGGAAAAATATATATGAACGCTTTACTAACTTTAGGAATCATAGTTTATTCTATAATATGTGTACTATTAATATTGATAATCATTATACAAGGCGGTAAAGCTGAAGGTTTATTTTCAAGTGCTCAGGCTAATGTTTTGGGAAGCCAAAGAGGAAATGCTTTAAGTAAGGCTACTACTTTTCTTTCTACTATATTTATAGTAGGAGCTTTACTCATATCTGTTGCTATAAGCACTCAGAAAACTGCTTTTGAAAATGTTGCAAATACTCCTGCTAATAATACAGCAAATACTGCAGCTCCATTAACAGCACCTACTAATGCTGCTCCAACTATGGAAAATACAAATACTCTTTCTAATCAATAATTAATTTTATTAAAAGTAATTTTTAATAATTTGTAGTTTACTGATTTATTTTTATCTTTCTAGTATTTATACTATTGGTTTTGATTAGATTATTATCAAATTGAAGTATTATTTCTAGTTTATTTGCTTCTTTCCAATAATTTTTATCAAAGTTCAGATTAAATCCTATTCTTTGACCTACAGGGAATCTTATATTATTAAAAGAACGATCACTTGAAAATATTAATTTTCTATATTTATACAATGAAAAAGAAGCTCTCAGTATTTCTATGCTTTCAGAATTAGTATAATTAGAATTTTCAAGTTCTATGGTTGTTACTATAGCATCATTAACATATTGTGCTTTATTAATTTTTACTATTACATCAGTTTTAGGCTTTAAAGCTTCAAATAATGGTATATTATTAAAGAAACCTTTTTTATACAAAAGCATACCAATCACTGCTAATGTTAGAAAGGTACCGTATAAAAACATAAACCATCTTCTTGCAAATATGCTTACTTCTCTTTTAGGAGCGGGATGTTTTATATCTCTTTTAGCATAGAATTCTAATTCTTTTTGTTTAGGGTCGTAAACTTCTCTAGGCAAAATTTTATATCCTTTTTAGTATTTTATATGAAATATCTGCTAAATCTTTAGGCTGAATATAGTCATTTCCGAATTTTTTTGATAGTATATTAAAAGATTTAGCCTGTATTATCAATGCCAATTTTGAAGCATCTAGTATATTTAATCTTCTGGCAAGCAAAGCTCCTATAAATCCTGCAAAAACATCTCCCATACCAGCTTTTCCCATAGATTCTCTAGGATTATAATTTATATATATATCATTTTCATACATTAGGAAACTTACGGCATCTTTTAATACTATTGAAGCATTTGTTTTTTGTCTATATCTAAGTAATGCCTGATATGGATTTTCTAATGCTTCTATATGATTTATTTGTGTAAGTTTTTCAAATTCATATATATGAGGCGTGATTATAAAATTATTTTTAAGTTCATTAAGAGTGCTTTCAAACATTAAATATAAAGCATCGGCATCTATGACAGTAGGTATATTTATTTGCTTTAATATGCTGTTTACAAAAATTTCTGTGGACATATCTCTGCCTATGCCGGAACCTATTATACAAGCATCGCTTTTATTTATATCATTTACTATTTCAATATCATTTTCTGTGAAGAATTGCTGATTTTCTTCTCCAACTCCTATAATAACAATTTCGGGCATAGATGGTATTACAGCATCTCTTATATTTTTAACTATACCTTTAGGTACATACATCCGTATATATCCTACCCCTAATCTATAAGCGGCATTTACAGCTAAAACAGCAGCTCCTATATAATTATTGCTTCCTGCTACTATAGCAAGCATTCCCTGTTCTCTCTTGCTGTATAGTGAGTTTCTATTTATATGTATTTTCTCATTATAATCTATTAATTTAGCCTTATATCCCCAATTATTTAGTATTTCATTAGGGAATATTGATTTTATTATGAATAATTTTCCTATATATTCTCTAGTTCTGTATAAAAAGAATATATCTTTAGCAAAACATATTGTGTAAGTTTCATGTGCTTTAAAACAAACATGTACATTGTCATAGTCATTTATTTTTGAGGCTAATCCTGAAGGTATATCTATTGCTATTCTAAGAACATCTAATTTATTTAAACTATCTATAAGTGTTTTTTGTATTCCTTCCAATGGTCTGTTTCCGCCTGTGCCGAATAATGAATCCAATACTATAGATTTTCTTTCTATATTTTCAGCGGCTGATATTACATCTTCTTCGCTTCCTAAGTAATTAATATCTATATTCATAGATTTTAATATATTAAAATTGGAATATGTATCTTTATTAACTCTGTCAAGATTTCCTGTGATATATATCTTAACCTCATATCCATTTTTTATTAAATACCTAGCTATTGCAAGCCCATCTCCTCCGTTTCCTCCTACAGATGAGAAAATATAAACTGTCTTTTGATATAATAATTTTCTATGTCTTTTTACAAGTAAATAAAATATTTCGCTGGCTACATGCTCCATAAGAAGTATGGAAGGTATTTTTTCTATTGTTTTTTTGTCTATATTAATTAGATCTTCTGTAGTTACAACTTTCATTTTTTTATTCCTAATGATTCCTTTATAATATCAAAAATAGATAAAACTATATTTTCATTTAATTGACCATATTTAATAAGATCATTATATGTGGTGCTTATTGTATTGTTATTATTTAATATTTCTGTATATATATCTTTTGGTATAATATTTGAATTGTTTTTAAATACATTCAAATCATAATATGCTGATAATTTTAATGCCCATAATGCATGATTATATTTATTGTCATTTGTTAGTACAGGATAAACATATATATAGGACTTTGATAATGTATTATTTAAGTATTTTATATCTTTTATAGAATAAAAATCTGGAATATTTCTATACGATATAGTGCTTCCTTTTCTTATAACATTGCTTATTTTGAATTTATCATTATTGTAAGCATATATTAAAGGCCAATATGTGGCATCTCCGTATAAAGTTTTTGCTATATCCCAATAATACATATCTTTTGATGTGATATATGTTAAGTTGGCAGAATCTATTTCATTAAAATATTCATTAACTATATCATAAAGTTTTCTATTTTCTATACTATTATCAGATATTACTTTATTGCTGCTGAAATATATTGATGATGCTATACCAAGTATAAATATTATTATGATAATGAGTATTACTCTCATTATACCTACAAGCAGCATTTTGTTTATTTTAAAATTATTTTTATTCATAGTTTTATTTCCTGTTTTTTTAATATTAGTGTTTGGTATTTCTTTATTATTTAATAATTCCTTTTGTATATTTACTTCTAATAAGTTATTTTCTTCTCTATAGTATTTACTATTTGTATTATCATCATTGTACTCTAAATCCTCTTTATCAAAATGATTAATATCAAGCAGTTCTTCTTTAGAATATTCTTTCATTTCGGGATAATCATCTTTATTATTATCGGATAAATCATTATTGTTTTCTTTTTCTTCATTTAGCTTTTTTATCATACTATTTAAATCTATAGAATTATAATTTTTCCATATATTTCCCACAATATTGTTATCTATAGATTTATTTTCTTCGTCTTTATTTTCCTCATACTTATTTTCGTCTGTAATTTCAATAATTTCTTCAATTTCATTATCATCATTGTTATAACTTAGTTTTTTATTTTTTATTTGGCTATCTAATTCATCTAATATGTCTTCTGCTATTTCATTACTATGCAATTCTTTTATTTTATTTTTTAAATAGTTATCAGCTTCAAAGTTTTTATTTGAAAAAGTTCCGAAGTCTTTTATATATACATCTTCTTCTTTTGATATATCAGCTATATTTTTGAATATGCTTTTATATATAGATTTTTCCAAAAAAATATTTTTTATATTATTATTTGTAACGTTTAAAGATTCCAATGATTCATCAAAATTTTCATCTTCATTATCTAATATAATGTTATTATTTTCATCTAAACTTAAAATTCCAAGCTTATAAATATAAAATCTATTTCCATTTAAAATAGATGATGTTATTTTTGAGAATAATTTTTGAATGATGCTTTCAGATTCATTATTTTCTATATTAAATTCATTTGATATATTTTCTATCAATTTATTATTAGTATTAAGCATATATTATACCTTAAATTTTATAATATAATTGAGAATTATATATCAATTTATAATAAATAAAAGCCTAATTTTTAATAAAATTAGGCTAAAAATAAAATATTTTCTTATAGATATTCTTTTAACCAATCTTTTAATTGAGCTTCATTTTTCATTCCTTCAGCTCTTTTAATAACTTCTCCGCCTTTGAATACCATTAGAGTAGGTATAGACTGAACTCCGTATTTAGCAGCAACTTCTTCAGCAGCATCAACATCAACAGCTCCGAAATTCATTTTATCAGAATATTGATCTGCTACTTTATGTAATACAGGAGTCTGCATTTTACAAGGTCCGCACCATTCAGCGAAAAAATCAACTAATATTGCTTTATCTCCAGATATAGCTGCTTCAAAATTATCTGTTTTTAATTCTTGTACTGACATATTTATTTCCCCTCGCTTATATTTATAATTTGTTTAATTAGTATACTCTAACTTTATTAAAAGTCAATACCTTTTTTTATTTTTTTGAATATACCTATATGGTGTATATATTGCTTGACTTATTTATATTTTTGTGTATAATAAGCTATCTTATTATAAGAATACTTACTATAAGGATACTTACTATTGGAGAATCTGCATTATTTATTAATGAAAGCCAATTCTATGTTTGCCCGTAAGGTAATGTACGAGGCAAATAAGATAGGGCTTACATCAGGGCAGCCTAAAATATTATATTTTTTATCTAGATTTGAAGAGGCTGATCAAAAGACTATAGCCAGCTATCTCGAAATAGAGCAGGCAACAGTAGGGAGCATACTGCTTGGTATGGAGAAATCTGGTCTTATAGAGAGGAGGCAAAGAGAAGGAAACAGACGCTCTCTTTATGTATCTTTGACAGAAAAGGGGATAGAGGTTTCAAAGAAGATGGAAAAAATATTTGAAGATGCTGAGAATATAGCTACTGATAAATTATCAGAAAAAGATAAAGAAAAATTAAAAAAACTATTGATTGAGATGTGTAATTCATTAAAAGGAGTTTAATTTATGTTTAAGAAAATTTTAGAAAAGCATATTATAGAAAGAACTATAATACTTTTAATAGGACTTTATATTATGTCTTTGGGTATAGCCTTTTCTATTAAGGCATCGCTTGGTACTTCCCCTATTTCAAGCGTACCTTATGTTACAAGCTGTATATCAGGGCTTTCTGTAGGAGAAACTACAATTATTATTAATCTTGTATTTATACTAACACAAATATTGCTTCTTAGAAAAAAGTATAATCCATTTCAGCTTTTTCAAGTACCAGCACTTGTTTTGTTTGGTATAATGATAGATATAAGCGGTTCTTTAATAAAAGATATAACATACAGTAATTATTTTCAGCAATGGATATTATGTTTTATTGGAATAATTTTGGTAGGAGTAGGAGTGAGCATAGAAATTATGGCAAAACTTGTAACTACTCCGGGTGAAGGTGTTGTACTTGCTATATGTAAAGTTTTTCCTTTAAAATTCGGCAATACAAAAATTATGTTTGATGTTGTATTAGTATTGATTTCTTTAGTAACAGTTTTGGTATTTTTAGGTCATTTAGAAGGGGTTAGGGAAGGTACTATAATAGCAGCAATTTTAGTAGGATTTATAGCAAAACATTTGAGCAAGCCTTTAAAACTTTTAGAGAACAAATATTTACTTAATGAATAAATAATAATAAATATTTATTTAGTTTAGATGAAAAGCCATGTTTCTATTTGAAGCATGGCTTTTTATTAATATTATATTTTGTAGTCTTATTCCATATTAATATTGGTATATAAATTAAATTGTAATATAAGTGAAATTTATTTCACAAATAAAAAAGCCCTGTTTCATAAAAAACAGAACTTATTATTTTTATAATTTTTTATTATATTTTTTTGAATACTATAGAAGCATTATGTCCGCCGAAACCGAAAGAATTACTTATAGCATATTCTATTTTGTAATCCTGAGCAGTATTAGCAACAACATCTAAATCGCATTCTGGGTCTTGATCTTCTACATTAATAGTAGGGTGTACCTTACCATCAATCATACTCATAATAGTAGCAATAGCTTCTATACCGCCTGCAGCTCCTAAAGCATGACCTGTCATAGATTTTGTAGAGTTAATTTTTATTTTTTTAGCATGATCTTCGCCTAAAGCCTTTTTAATAGCTTTAATCTCAGCAATATCTCCGACAGGAGTAGAAGTACCATGAGTATTAACATAGCTGATTTTATCAGGTGAGATTTTAGCACTTTCAATAGCTAAAGACATAGCTCTTGCTCCCATAGCACCGTCTTCTAAAGGAGCAGTGATATGATTAGCATCAGCAGTAAATCCATAACCGCAAACTTCAGCAATTATATTAGCATTTCTTTTTTTGGCATGTTCATACTCTTCAAGTATTAATATACCGGCACCCTCAGCTATAACAAAACCATCTCTTCCCTTATCGAAAGGTCTTGATGCTTTTGAAGGCTCATCATTTCTAGTAGATAAAGCTCTGGCATTATTAAAACCAGCTATAGTAAGAGGATTAATAGTAGCTTCAGAACCTCCAACTACCATAATATCAGCTTCATTATCTTTAATATGTTTGTAGCCTAAACCTATAGAATGATTTGAAGAAGCACAAGCAGTAACTGTACTGTAATTAGGTCCGTTCATACCATATTCCATAGATATTAAACCCGGTGTCATATTGATTATTTGCATAGGTACAAAAAAAGGCGATACTCTGCTAGGTCCGTCATTAAGTAAAACTTGATGGTTAGATAAAAGAGTAGTCATACCGCCAATACCGCTGCCAAGAACACATCCGGCTCTTAAAGGATCAAATCCTGTTTTAGGTTCTATACCAGCCTGCTTAAATGCATGATGAGCGGCATATATTCCAAAATTAATAAAAGGGTCTAGTCTTCTTAACATTTTTTTATCAGAATAATAATCACCTTCTAATGGTAAAGCTTCAGCACCGATTTTGGTAATAAGCTGTTCTTTTTCAGGATCAAAATATTTACTTAATGTTTTTATTCCAGAAACACCATTAAGCAAGTTATCCCAAAATGTTTTTACATCATTTCCAAGAGAACTTACTATACCGAGTCCTGTAATTACAACTCTGCGTTCACTCATATATAAAACTCCTATGATTTTGAACTATATCAAAAAATTTCCCGTAAAAGATATGATTCTATTTACGGGAAATTAAATGGTATAATTATTTTTTATGTTCTTCAATGTATTTAGCAGCATCAGCTACATTTTTAATTTTTTCTTGATCTTCTTGAGGAATTTTGATTTCATAACGTTTTTCTAATTCCATGATTAATTCTACTAAATCAAGCGAATCAGCGTTTAAATCATCTACGAAAGAAGCTGTATCAGTGATTTTACTTTTGTCTGAGATGTTTAATTGATTAGCAACAACATCTTTAATTTCATCGATTAATGCCATTTTTAATCTCCTTAGTTATTTATATTTATTTATTATTTTTTTAATAAAGTGCATATAAGCACATTATAAGCTTTATAATTTTATTGATTTTACATTGACATACCGCCGTCAACTGCTATGACTTCTCCTGTAATATAACTGCTCATATCAGAAGCTAAAAATAATACCAAATTAGCTACATCTTCAGGAGTACCTAATCTTTTTAATGGTGTAATACTCATAATACCTTTTACAGTATCTTCTGGTAAAACTCCTGTCATATCTGTTTGTATGAATCCCGGAGCTATAGCATTTACGCATATATTTCTAGGGGCAAATTCTTTAGCCATAGATTTTGTCATTCCTATGATTCCAGCTTTAGCAGCAGAATAATTAACCTGTCCGGCATTTCCCATTTTTCCTATAACGCTGGATATATTTATTATTTTGCCTTTTCTAGCTCTAAGCATATTTTTAGCAGTTTCTCTTGACATATAGAAAGTACCTGAAAGATTTGTAGATATTACATCATTCCAAGCATTATCGTCCATTTGAAGCACCAACATATCTTTAGTGATTCCGGCATTATTTACAAGTATATCGATAGATCCAAACTTTTCTATTGTTTTAGCGATCACATCTTTACATGATTCGCTGGATTTTGCATCGTGTGCAATTGCTAAAGTCTCTACATTGAAAGATGATTTTATTTCATCGGCTACTTGAGAGGCTTTATCAAAGTTTGTAGCAGTAATGACAACATTAACTCCTTCTTTTGCTAGAGTTTCTGCTATTTTTTTACCTATTCCTCTGCTTGAACCTGTTATTATAGCTGTTTTATTTTTAAGATTTAAGTCCATATTTACCCTTTTTGAAGCATATAAAGATATAGATATTTGACAAAAAAATTTATTATTCAAATATATGTTATATTAAAACAAAATATATTGAATTTGTCAAGCGAAAAATATCATTTTAAAATTTTCGACTTTTTTGGTTTAAAAGTCGAAGTATAAAAAAACTTTGGAATTATAATTTTCCAAAGTTTTTTATATTTATTAATAATATTATTTTTTAGTTTTTTTGTTAACCTCTTTTTTAGATTCTTTTGATTTTGTTTCTTTTGTAGGTTTTACAGAAGGCTTTACTCCTTTTATCATATTCATAGCGGCAGTAATTAAATCTTTAGCTTCTTTTTTGCTTTTAGCTTCAGCGATAATTCTTACTATAGGTTCTGTATTTGATGAACGGACATGGAGCCAGCCTTCTTCCAAATCTATTTTTATACCGTCAATAGATGTTATTTTAGCTTTAGGGTACTCTTCTTTAATTTGTTTTAAGAATTTATCTTCATCTATTTTTGAAACTTCCAATTTTTCTTTAACTATCTCATATTTTGGTATTTCATTTACAAGTTCACTAATAGTTTTACCTGTTTTTGCCATTAATTCCAATATTAATGCTATACCCAAAAGTGAATCTCTTCCCGGAGTAACAGCCGGAACTATTATACCTCCGTTTCCTTCGCCTCCAAAGTATAATTTATTTTTTACAACATGTGAAGAAACATTAATTTCTCCTATTTTTGTTCTATCTACAGAATATCCTTTTTCTTTAGCCAAATCATCTATCATTCTTGAAGTAGATAAGTTTACAGCAGCATTTCCCTTGCCTACAAGCCATAAATATTTAGCACATAGAGCTAAAGTATATTCTTCGCTTATTATAGTACCGTCATCAAGAACTAATGCAAGTCTGTCAGCATCAGGGTCTTGAGTAAATCCTATATTAACTTTATTCTTCTTAACTAAATCAGATAAACTTTTCATACTAGCAGCAGAAGGTTCTGCAATATGGGCAAATTTTCCTGTATGTTCTTTATTGATGGAAATTTCTTTAACTCCCAATGCTTTAAGCAGGGGAGGAGTTGCAAATAAACCCGTTCCATTAACATAATCGCATGCAACTTTAAAATTGGCATTTTTTATCTTTTCGGCATCTATCCATCTTAATATTCTTTTGATATGTTCTTCTATAGCATTATCTATTTTTTCATAAGTACCTGTTTCAAGTGCCTTAACAAATCTTGATGACTTTTTATCATAAAGTTTCATAAGTTCATTAACTGCTTTTTCATCTAAAAAATGTCCGCCTTTACCTATAAGTTTTAATGCATTCCATTCTATAGGATTATGGCTTGCAGATATCATTATACCGCCATGTATTTTAAGTTTTTCCACCATATATAAGGCTGTTGGGGTTGGAGTTATACCTATATCTATTACATTTATACCTGATGCCATTAAAGTTGAAGCAACAGCATTTAATATAGATTCTCCTGTTATCCTTGTATCTCTTGCAACTAAAACTTTAGCTTTTTTTGGAAAAAGACATGCAAATGCAGCTGTATAATCCACTACAGCTCTTATATCTAAGCCGTCTCCTATTATTCCTCTTATTCCTGATATGCTTGTTTTTAAAGTAGGCATTTAAAACTCCTGAAAAATTATATTGATATATTATAAAACAACTGCATATAAAAGTAAAATATTTTGCTTTTTATTTTATAATTTTTATTGATATTTAGTTAGGCATTCTATATTAAAGATTATCATATATTGCTTAAATATTAATTTTATAGAGCAAATACAATAATTTGTTTAAATAAATTTAATAGCTAATATAAAGCCGTAAATTTATTAATATACATTAAAAATACATCATACTATGATGATGAGTATTGCTTAGTCTGTTAATACAGTTTCTGTATTCTATTATAAGACTTTTTATATCTGTTATATTAATATATCCGTCTGAGCCTACTGATACGCCTCTTACTCTGTTTAATTCTCTTTCTATAAGTTTTACATCTTTTATATCAGTTAAAGTTTTTATATCATTTAATGTATATAACAAATTTATAGAATTAACATCTTCAGGTAATATTTCTGTTTTTAACATATAATAAAGCGTTATAAGCAGTTTTGATAGTAAATCATCTACGCTAAGAACCATTAACTTTAATATTGTATTTCTTATCTTTATGCTTACCATTTTTATATAATAAAGATTAAGTTCAGGATCCTGTTCTGATATATTTATTAATTCATTTCTTGTTACTTTTTTTATAGCAGTGTCTTCTAAAGCAACGGCACAAGTTGAAAGAGGAAGATACTGCAAAACGGGCTTGTATCCGTCTATCATACTGTTTTTTGAATAAATGGCTCTTGTCATTTGCTTAGAGTTTATTATATTGTATATTCCAATTACCCCAGATTTTATAATATACAAGGTATTAGTATATTCTAATTCAGTATATAAACAATATCCTTTTTTATAATAATATATATTATCATCATTTTTTTGAGGCTCTTCTATAGGAGTTATTTCTGATAATTTATCTTTTACATCATCAGCATTATCTGGGAATAGCTTCATATATTCATTATAAAGTTTATATGCTACCTGTTTAAATTCATTTTTGTTGTAAATATCTGCCATATTCATTATTTCTTCTTTAGTTCTTATCCTAGCTATTTCTTTATTTTCTGAAAGCAGCATATAATATCTTCCAAGCCAAGTTTCAAATGAAGCATCTAAATTTGCAGCTATTTTTACCATTAACTCTTCATTTTTTGTTTTAATTACTTCTGTTATGTCTACTTCTATAGCCTCCACATCTTCCATAGCTTTTACATTAAAGAAATAAGGTTCATTTAATAAAATATTTACTAACCCTAAAATATCTCCTTGATTAAACTCCACATTATAGTTAAAAGTACCATAAGATATAGCTTTTCCCTTTGTTATTATGTAAAAGACATCTTTTGGTATTTGATCTTTAATATAAATTATAGTTGATTTTTTAAAATGTGCTGTATTATATTTGTGCATATATTTTATCCGTATAACAGTTATATTATTTTATTCTAATTCATTATTATTATTAGTCAATATTCAGTTTTTATTTTTTATTCACCATATCAAGTTTTTTTGTAAAAATCACAGTTTACACAATGATCATTTATTATCCCTATAGCTTCTAAATAACTGTATATAATAATGCTTCCTGCAAATTTAAATCCTTTCTTTATCATATCTTTGCTTATAATATCTGATAATTCATTTTTTGCTGGGAGCGGATCTTCATCGCATAATTTATTGTTTATTTGTTTTCCATTAGTAAAAGACCATATATATTTGTCGAAACTTCCATATTCTTTTTGTACTTCTATAAATTTATTTGCATTTGTTATAAGAGCATTAATTTTTCTTTTATTCCTTATTATCCCTTTATTATTTAAAAGCTCTTCTATTTTTTTTTCATCATATTTAGATATTTTTTTGTAATCAAAATTATCAAATGCTTTTCTCATATTTTCTCTTTTTTCTAATATGCATCTCCAGCTAAGACCTGCCTGCATATTTTCTAGTATCAGCATTTCAAATAATTTTCTTTCATCATGGCATATTCGGCACCATTCTTCATTATGGTATTTAATCTCTATTTCGCTTTTAGCCCATTTGCATATTGTCTGCATAATTAAAAATATTTTCCTATTTTATAATTTTATTCTATATTTATTGAAACTTCCGCATCATCAACTTTTATGTTATAACTTCCATTTTTTAAACTTGAAGAATAATTATCTTTTTGTCCGAATATATTAACTATTTTTTCTCCATTGTATTCCATTACGCACCAATTTTTTATATTGCTTATATTGATATAATATTGATTATTGCTTTTATATATTTCTATATTTTTATAAACATAAATATCTTTGATTTTACTATCTTCTTCTCCTCTTGAAGACAATGGAGTCAATTTGCTGAAATAAAGCATATAATCAATTATGCTGTCTTTTATATTAATGATTGGCTTTATTTTAACTTCTTTAAGCATATCAGAATCTTCTATATTTTCCATAAGAAATAAATCATTTCTTAGAGAGCTTACTTCTCTTTGTAAGTCAGCATTCAATTCAAGCTCTTTTAGAAAGTCATCAGATACTTTAATTCCATTAACATAGTTTATAATTTCTTCTTTTGTGTAATTATATTTGCTCATATTATAAGTCCGATAAATTATTAAAATGCTCTTTTAAACTAGTTTTTATTTTATTTATAATCTTTGTAACTGCATTGTTTGTAATATTTAAAAGTTTTGCTATAAACTCATAAGGTACATTTATTTTTATAGAATGCAGTTTCTTAATATAATTTTGTTTTTTGCTTGCTAAATGTACAGTGAAAAGTCCTCTTTTATTATTGATTTCTATTTGTGCATTTATTTTTGCTATTTTATCCTGCTGCTTTATTATTTCATTATATTTCTTTATATATGTTGCTCTTGCTTTTTCTATTATAGAATATGCTTCTTCATAATTTATATTAAAATATTTCATTAGAGGCTGTATTATTAGATTTATAAATAACTCTAAATTATGTATAAAAAATGCTATTGAATCTCTCTTGCTGAATTCTTTTTCTATATAATTAAACATATTAAGTGAGAGTTTTTCAATATTGCTTTCATTATAATCCTTAGTATACTCATTTATAACATAGGATTTACTATCATAGAGTACATCATGCAATGTTAATGCCTCTTTGCCGCATAATGGAGCATCTATTGATATTTCTTGTTTTTTGTATTTATCTTTTCTTTTTTTATGATCCAAGAAATTTAAATAATGGCTTCTTAATGTATATGTAAACCAAGTTATAAATTTGGCATCTGTTTCATTATATTTTATTATTATATTGTCTATTCTCTCTATATAATATGAGTAGAATTCTAAAGCATCATCATGAAATACACCGAAAACTTTTCTAGGATAATTATAAATATAATTGGACAAATGCTCATTAATTTCTTTTAAAGTTTCAATACTTCTAGCAGCTTTATATTCCAGAATCAGCTTCTTTATAAATACATCATCTATCATCATTATCCTCGTATTTTAATATATTAGCAAATATTTCTTTCATTCTCTCATCTTTTATACCCGATTCTTTTATAGTATTTTCTATCCATTCTTTATGTTCTTTTGTTAATTCTTTTTCTTCTTCTTTTTTATCTTTATAATTCGTATTTTCTATTATTTTATTATTAACTTCCCCAATTCTAGTTTTCAGTTCTACTACTTCTATATTAGTTTCTTTTTTTATGTTTTTGAATATATTGTTTCTGTTCATAAATATTTCATTAGCCCATACACTATCAGTTATGGTTACAGTGAGAACGGCATTTCTATAAAATGACGGATAGCATATTTTAGAAAGTACTTCTCCCATAATATCATTCCATTTTTGAGATATTTTTATGTAATTTGCTAAATTAATATTTTGATATAATTTTCTATCTGAATATTCTTCTAATGTATTTTTTATTGTATGCATTTATAAATCCTTACGATATAATGATACAATAATTTTTTATATAATCAATATCATTAATTATTAGTTTGCTGTGTATTTGTTTGAGAAATTGTGATATTGGTATCTGCATTATTTACTGCTGTATCATTTGTTATATTATTATTAGTATTGATGATATTATTTGTCATTACAGTGTTTGTTGCCAATTCTATCATATCCATTTCTATTGGTTTAACTTCAACATCTTCATCGTATGTTATTATTGTATTATTTTGATTTGTATTAAGAGGTTTATTTTCTTCCAATAAATTAGAGATATCATTTGTATTTTCTGATATTCTAGCTAATATGTTTTTATTTCTATCTATTGAATCTTTTAATCCTCTGTAGTTAGGATTTATTTTATATGCTTCCTGATAAGTATTAAGAGCTGAACTAAAATTTTTATCTCTCTCATAAGTAGCTGCGAGATTTACCATATATACTACATTATTCGGACTGTAAACTGTAGCTTTTAAAAATGAAGATTCAGCCTGTTTATAATCTTCTACATATAGATATAAAAGACCAAGAAAATTATTCATGTAAGCATCATTAGGTTTTAAACTTATAGAATATCTTATAGAATCTATGGCCTTGTTTGTATCTCCTAATTTATAAAGAGCATATCCTTTTTGGAAATGCAGTTTAGATGAAAAACTATTTACTATTATACCGCTTCTTGCTGCTCTAAGCATATTGGCATAATCTTTTAGATTCATGTAAGAATTAGCTAAATTTTCAAAATATTCTATTTTAAGAATAGGAGAGTATTCTATTTCATATTCAAATAATTCAGCAGCTTTTTTATAATTTTTGGCATTATAATATCTGTATGCATTAGATAAATTTTTCCTATCATATTGAAATACATCATTTGTCTGAGAATATAATGATAATGTAATTAATACAATTAAAGAAAAAAGTATAAAAATTAACTTATTAACGTCCATCTTTTTTGAAACTTTGCAGTCTGAAATCGTTTATCATAGCATTGGCATAAGCTATAGTTGCATCATACATTTCTTCTTTAGTTTTTCCTTTGAAAAAATTATATACTCTAGGTGATTGTACATTTAAATAATCAGGGAGAACTATTTCTCCATCATTACTTGCTTTAAGAGCTAATGGTTTTATGTTGTTCATTTTTTCAATGAATGCATGAAGAAAGAAACCTGATTCTTTAAGTATGAATTGTTCTGCCCTGCTTGAGTTCTCTTTTTTATTTAGAGCAAAAACATAGTCAGCAAATATTTGAGGTACTTTACTTTCTCCAACAGGAATTATAAATTTTTGGAATTGATTATCATAATCTTTTATAGCAGTTTCTACAACATAATCACTTGCAGGTCCGCATGAAAAATATCTAATAACAGAAAAACAATTATACAATTCTTTGAAAGCTCCATATAAATGGCAAATTTCCTGATCTGCTTTAGGATGTATGTCTTCTAAAGGATATTTTTCTGTAGCACTTTTAAATTTTTCTATCATATTATCTACTTTATTCATAAAAGAATTTTCTTTAGCTTTTTCTTCTTCCGCTTTTCTTCTCTGACGCTCTAATTCTCTGTCTCTTAAAGTAGTTTTTATATCCTCTAAAATTTTTATTTCAACAATTAAAAAATTTGATAAATCTTGTCTATTTTGCAATGCTTCTCTGTATCTGTCATTAAAACTATTTACATTATATATTTTATTACCATATTTTTCAGCACCTTGTTCATATTCAGTTCTTATTTTTGTTAAAGTTGCATTAATTTCTTTATCGCTTAAACTTGCCATTAAAACCTCCCTTATGAAAAGTATTACTTTAGTATGTAAAAATTATTATAAGTTATTTGTTATCATAATATATCGAAAAATCTTTACAATAGATTATACAATTTTTTAAAAATAAATCTAGTATTAAAAATATTGCTGTTATTTATTTTTATTAAAAAGTATTTAGTAAAAAATTATATTTAATCACAATAATATTTAAGAATTATATTAAATTCTATGATTTAGAAATGGTTATATATTATTTAATTATCTATCATTATATTAAGTATTTCTATATCAGTACCTTTCATACCTTCTTTAGCCATTCTTCCTATACTATCAATAGTTGCTTCTATATCATTTTTTACAAGCCCATCTCCGGCTTTAAATACTTTTCCGTCTCTAGCTAAATTGAAAGCTAATATACCGCAGTCAACAGCTTCAGCAATTTTTGAAGCACATGAAGATTTAGCCCCATCGCAAACCATACCCCCTATTGTACATAATGCATTTGTTATTGTATTGCAAATAATATTATAATCACAGTCATGCAAATATGCTATTGCAGAGGCAGAACCCGTAGCAGCACATACAACCCCGCAGAATGCCGATAATTTTCCTATATGTTTTTTTTGAAGTATAGCTATTAAATTTGAAAGCACTAAAGCTCTGTATAGTTTTTCTTCAGATACTTTCATATATTCAGCATATTTTATTACAGGAACAGATACTGTTATACCCTGATTTCCGCTTCCTGAATTGGTAACTACAGGCATGGAACAGCCTCCCATTCTGGCATCTGATCCTGCGGAAGCGTAAGCCTTAGCTTTATTTCTTATATCATCTCCGTAATATTTCATTAATGTTTTTCCTACACTAGAACCGTAATCATTTTTCAGACCTTCTTCAGCTATACTGTAATTAAGTTCTATTTGTCTTTTTATAGTATCTTTAATATCATCTATATTAACTTCATTTGCAAAAGCAAGTATATCTTTTATATTTAAAGTTTCTCTTATATCTTCTTCTTTTTTATCTGAAGAATTATCAGAATTTAATAGTTTTTCACCATTTTTTATGATTTTTGTAATATTAGTATGTGAATTTTTTATTTCTACTAAGGCATTTGTATCTTTATATTCTGCTTCTATTATGATATGCAGGTTTTCATCTCCTTCTATTAATTCGCAAGTGCAGAATTTTTTATTTAAAAGTTCTTTTGTTTTATATATATCATCTTGTTTTACAGCAGATAAAACTTCGAGATTTTTACTTGCATCTCCTCCAATCAATCCCAAAATAGCTGCAGTATCTATTCCTTTTAATCCGCCTGAATTTGGTACAGTTACACCTTTTACATTTTTTATAATGTTTCCGCTGCATTTTACGGTTATATGTTCTGGTATATCCCCAATTATTTCCCTGATTTTAGCACCTGCAAAAGCTATTGCTATAGGCTCTGTGCATCCTAGTGCCGGTATTAATTCTTCTTTTAGAATATTAATATAATTACTGTATAAAGTTCTATCCATAAAATAAAATCCTACTATGTATTTGTACTTTTGTATATTATATTATTGTTTTTTATCAAAATCAATTATTTTAATAATTATTTATTTTAGTTTAAAGAAAAATTTACGATTTATATTCTATATTTTTAACATAAAATATTATTTTTTTAGAATAACTATTATTTATACTATTGATTTTTTTTTATTTTATGATATTTATAACAGATAATTTTTGAGAGATTTAGTATGATACCTAGATTACATTTAAAAATAGTAGCAAGATTTAGAGAAGTTTTTGGACATAAAGGCGATACAAAGCTTTATTTTGCACCGGGAAGAGTTACAGTTATAGGAGAACTTATAGATTATTCAGATGGGGATACTATAACTTCTGCTATAGACAGAGGGACATATATAGTAGCTAGAAAAAGACCTGATAATAAAGTGAATATATATGCCCATTCTTTTAAAGCTAGAAAATCATTTACATTAGATGATTTAGAAAAGAATAAAGAAGATGAGTGGGCTATTTATTTTAAAGGTGTTTATTCTGTACTTTTGGAAAAAGAATATAAAATACATGGTATGGATATATTTGTATATACAGATTTACCTTTTAATACATCTTTGGCTTCATCTAGCTCATTATGTGCTTGTTTAACTTTTGCCGCTTTAGATATAAACAATATTAAAGATGTTGCCCCTATTGAAATGGCAAAATTATCTTATGAAGGCGAAATTAAGTATGCATCTCATAGAACATCTTTAAGCGATCATGTTACAATATTTTTAGCCAAAGAGAATACTTTATTTTTCTTTAATATGAAAACACTTAAATATGAATATTTTGATTTCAATTTAGGTGATTACTGTATGGCTGTTATTAATAGTAATAAAAAAAGAACTTCCAGCGATGGGGAGTATAATGCCAGAAAAAGAGAATGTGAAAATGCATTAAAGAAATTAAAAGAAAAGAAAAGTTCTTTAAAATCATTGTCTGATTTGAAAGTTAAAGATGCTGATTTTATTAAAGAAACCTTGCAGAACAAGGAGCAAAGAAGGGCATTATATGTTTCTGCTGAGCAGGATAGAGTTAATCAGGCAGTAAAAGCTATTAAAAAGGGTTCAGTTAAAGATTTAGCTAATTTGATACTTAAAACTCATGATGGTTTGAGTAAATTATATGAAGTTTCCACTGCAGAATTGGATATTTTGGTTGAAGAGGCTATGAATATGGACGGTGTTTTGGGAGCTAGAATGATAGGTACAGGTTTTGGCGGAGGCGTTTTAATGTTCCTCAAAAAAACTGAAGTTGAAAATGTTATAGAAAATTTATATACGCGTTATAAAGAAAGAACCAGAAGAGATGCTGATGTTTATATATTAAAACTATCCAGCGGTACTAGAATTTTGCCTACAGAAGAGTAATTTTTAATAAAAAATATTTATTTTAAGTATTATATTTTTTGTAGTGTTATATATTATGAATATAGCATTTTTGTATTATAGTAATTAAGAATTTAATGTATTAATATTTTTATATTGTAAAATAATTAGATATAAACGAGCAGATTATAACTTTAGTTGTAATACATTTTCAGCGAGTTTATATCGTAATAATAGCCGAGATATAAACGAGCAGATTATAACTTTAGTTATAATCTATTTTCAGCGAGTTTATATCGTAATAATAGCTGGAATATAAACGAGCAGATTATAACTTTAGTTATAATCTATTTTCAGCGAGTTTATATCGTAATAATAGTAGGACATTTTATGACATTATCAGAAATTAAAAGTATAGTATCTAATATTAAAGAGCAATCTGAAGTATTAAGGGGGTATCTTTGACCCGGATTCTATTTATAAAAGGGTTAAGGAGATAGATGAGATATCAGCTAAAGATGATTTTTGGAATGATAATATATCGGCTCAGAAACTTATGAAGGAGAGAATGCTTCTTCTTGATAAAATAGAGCCTGTTGAAAATTTGATAAAGAATTCCAATAATATATATGAATTGGTAGAAATGGCTATAGAGTCAAATGATACTGAAATGGAAAAAGAATTAGAAACTGAATGCTTAGAATTGCAGAAAGTTTTTGATGAATTAGAAACAAAGAATTTATTTTCTGGGGAATTTGACAGTAAGAATGCATATTTAACTTTGAATGCAGGGGCTGGCGGTACTGAGAGCTGTGATTGGGCTTCTATGCTTTCAAGAATGTATGTAAGATTCTGCGAAAGACATGGGTTTACTGTTGAAACAACCGATGAACTTCCCGGAGATGAAGCAGGAATAAAACAGATAAGTTTTTATGTTCAGGGGCTTTATGCTTATGGATATTTGCGTTCAGAGATAGGGGTGCATAGACTTGTAAGAATATCCCCTTTTGATGCTAATGCCAAAAGACATACTTCATTTGTTGCGGTTAGTGTTATGCCGGATATAGATGAAGATATCGAAGTAGAAATAAATCCTGCTGATTTAAGAATAGATACTTACAGAGCTTCCGGAGCAGGCGGACAGCATGTTAATAAAACTTCATCAGCTATTAGAATAACTCATATACCAACTAATACAGTTGTTCAATGTCAGGCAGAAAGAAGTCAGCATAATAATAAAGATATGGCTATGAAAATGCTCAAAGCTAAACTTTATCAATTAGAAAAAGAAAAATTGGATAAAGAAAAACAAAAAATAGCAGGTGAGAAAACCGATATAGCTTGGGGCAATCAGATAAGAAGTTATGTTTTCCAGCCTTATCAAATGGTAAAAGATTTAAGAACAGGCTGCGAAAGCGGAAATATGAACTCTGTAATGGACGGCAATATAGATGAATTCATATCTGCATATCTTAAACAGCAAATAAAAAAATAAAATTATACTAAGTTATATAATTTTATAATTATATCATAGAAATTTGATTATTAATAATTTATGCTGCTTGTTGACATTTTTGTACATAAATAGTATATTGTAAAAAGAAATAATAAATGGAGAATATTATGTTAAAAAAGATTACACTTGTATCTCTTATGATGGCTGTTTTAGTTGTTGCAGTACCTAAGAAAGCTGAAGCTGCTTATTCGGATGGAGCTGCGATAGGAGCTTCTTTATTTTTTGGATATCCTAACCAAGGTTTAACATTAGTAGGTCAATTTGACGGAGTACCTTTGATGTTTGGTGTTCAGGCTGTAGCAAATGTATTTAATGATGGTTATCAATATTTTGGTATTGGTTTAACTATGGATTGGTGGGGACTAAAAATACCTTTGGGTAAAGCAGGGGAATCTGATGTTCATTTCTATTTAGGACCTGGACTTGCCGCTGATACTGCTTTTGGTTCATATTATTGGTCAATTAATGCTGGTTTAAGAATGCCTATAGGTTTTTCATTCTTAATTAAAAATCAATGGGAAATATTCTTGGAACCTGCTCCAGTTGTTAACGTTTTGCATGCGGATAGTTATGGAGTATCTTTGTTAGGTTTTTATCTAGGAGATACTGATGATAGACATAGAAATCGTTGGAATGTAGGACATTTCTTACATTTGACATTCCAAGTTGGATTTAGATATTGGTTCTAATATTATTATTTTAGAATGTCTATAGCTCCGTTATCTTATAGCGGGGCTTTTTATTTTTATTATAATTTTTCACTTTTTTATATTATTTTTTATATTTATATAAAGTAAGTAATTAGGTTTTGTTTATATGTTAAAAAGAGTAATAATTTATAGTGTATGTTTTTTGATTTTCATTTCTTTTTTCTCGGCATCATCTAAACTGTATGCAGATTATCCCAATGGTGCTGCGGCAGGATTTTTTTTGAGATTCAGTTTTCCAAGTCAGGCTTCTTTAGGTGTAACCGGCAAAATTGATAATTTTCCATTGATGTTTAGCGGAATATTAAATATAGGAATATCAAGTAAGGGATGGGCTTGGTTTGGGCTTAGTGCTAATGCTGATTGGTGGGCATTAAAATATAGAATAGGAAAAGCGGGTAATTCTGATGCTTGGCTTTATTTCGGACCTGGAGCTGAAGCGGTTGCAGAGTTTGGAAATAATTATTGGAATTTAGGTTTGGGTTTTAGGCTTCCTTTGGGAGTTTCTTTTATAGTTGATATGGATTGGGAAATATTTTTGCAGGTTTCTCCAGGGCTTAATGTAATATCTATAGGAAGTGATGGCTTTGGAACTTTTGGCTGGTATCCTAGTCATACGGGTTGGACTTTTTCTAAATTCTTCAGATTCTCAGGAGATTTCGGATTTAGATATTGGTTTTGATTAATATATAGAAGGCTATTCTCAAAATAATATAAGAATAGCCTTTTACATTATTATTTATTTGATTTTCCTGTTATTAAAGGCATATAATCAAAGAATGAATATATTGTTATTATTGTAACAACTAATAAACTGTAGTATGTTATTTGATCATAAGGAAGCGATATTTCTGTATGTTTTAATATCTTTATAAGAAATATTATTACTACAGCAGCAGCTCTTGATGCAGTTTTAAGTTTGCCGCTGAATTTAGCAGCAACAGCAAAACCTCTTAATCCGCCTAAAATTCTTATAAACATTGAAAACATATCTCTATAAAGTGATATTATATACATCCATATAGGCATAGAACCTTCATAAAGAAATATTGTAAACATAGTTATATGAAATACAGTATCAGCAAAAGGATCAAGCACTTTTCCTAAATCACTAACAAGATTAAATTTTCTAGCCATAGCACCGTCTAAAGCATCTGTGATTTCTAATATTATGAGAAATATCAATGCTAATACCGCACTTATCATAGAATTGTAAAAGTACAGAAATATAACAAGCGGGGATAAAACTATTCTGCTAATGCTTAGTAAATTAGGTATTTGCTTTTTCATAATTTACTCCTGTATTTATTAAAATTTATTGCTGCAAATTTTCATCTAATCTCATGCCATCTTCTTCCATATAAGGATTATTTTCATCATTATTCATTTCTTTTTCATCATCTTCAGTTTTTATATAATAACTTCTGTCACGCATAGCAGCCGAATATATATTATAGTCTACTTCATATATTATACCGCTTTTAGGTTTAACATATACTCTGTTATCATTATTATCATATACTAATTGATACTCAGTTTTAGTGTTATCTTCCATGTATATAGTAATAGTAGCATCAGGTATTCTGAATAATCTATTTAAATATTTTAGCATATTCTCATCATATACAAAACCTATAGCTTTAACCAATGATAATGTTTCAAAATCTCTGTAGGCCTTATTTAAATTAATTTCTTCATCTACCCCATCAACAACCCAATTAGTTCTATTTTCTTTTATGATAGTATTTGTATAATCTCTTATATTGCTCTCTGTTTTTACTACAGAATCAATATAAATAGTTTTGTCAAATATTTGCTTATCTCTTAGCATATCAATAGTTTTCTTTAATGCTTCTATATAAACAAGCTCTACACTGAAATATTCATCATTATATTTAACATAATATTTTTCTTCATCTGCAGTTTTATTTCCAACAAATACTTTGTATTCTTTGTTTCCTTCCCAAACAGTGAATTCATTGCTTGGATTTTCCAAACCAAATGAATCCAATTCAGCAAGATTTGTTATTGTAGTATCTATATTCAAAGTATTAAAGTTTTTAACATTTGCAAATGCCTCTAACTGATCTATTTTATAATTATTAGAAGGAGATACAACTTTCCAAGTTTCATCTATTTTTTCTACGATAATTGGTTCTTCACTATATTTTAATTCATATTTAGTAACATTAGTTTCATTTAGTTCAAAAAGCTGTTTTCTAGGTTTATTTGCTTCCATTTTTTCACGGCTTTTTTTAGTTGTTAGAAATGCTGTAACACTTATTGCCGCCAATGCTATAAGTAAAACTATAATTTTTGTAACATTTTTGTTCATTTTATTTATCCTATAAGTTTATAATTTCTTTTAATTTTTAATATCGTAAATTATTTTCTGTTTTCAAGCATAATATTTGCTAAATATAGGAATATTACTGTAACTGATAGAAAGTACATAATATCTCTTAAATCTAATACCCCTCTTGCTATATTAGCGAAATGATAATCGCCGCTTATTACCTCTATAAAATTAACAGAAGCAGGGAAAAGCAAAGTTAAATATCTCAAAAACATATTTAAAGATATCATAATTGCAAGCCCTACAATTAAAGCGACTATTTGATTTTTTGTAGCGGAAGATGCGAATATGCCTATAGCACATAAAGCCATAATAAGAAATACGCTTCCTATATATCCGGCAATAATAGGTCCGATATCTAATCTTCCCAAAAAACTTAATGTAATAGGATAGAGTATAGTAGGTATTAAAGCAAAAAGCATAAATATCACTGCCGAAAAGAATTTTCCTAGTATAATTTCCAAAGCAGAGACTGACTGAGTGCTTATAAGCTCATAAGAACCGCTTGAAAATTCACTTGATAGTAATCCCATAGTGATAGGCGGAATTATAAGCGATAGTATTAAAGGCAGAATACTGAAAAAATCCTGCATATCATTCTGCTGAAGTATAAAAAATCTTGAGAAGAAATATACTCCGCTCACTATTAAAAATATTGCTGAAAATATATATGCTGTAGGAGAAAAGAAAATATGTCTTAATTCTTTTTTTAATATAACATTAGATTTATTTATAGTATAACTTATTGACTGCACTTATTTATCTCCTTTTGTTAATGTATGGAATACTTCTTCTAAATTTTCTCTTTCTCTGAACATTTCATATATTATCCAATCTGTACTTTTTATAAAAGTATAAATTTTTTCTCTAGGCTCTTCATCATTGGAATATACTATTATATCTTTTAAATTATCATTATTTTCTATTTTTACATCATAAACATTTTCTATTTTTTTTAGTTTTTCTATTATTTTACTATTATCATCATTAGTTTTAACAGATAATTTTATTCTTGAAGATATTTTATTTTCTTTGCTGTTATTTAGAGTTAAATGTTTAGGGTCAGCATCAGCGATAACATTACCCTGATTAATAATAATAGCCCTTGAGCAAGTAGCCTCAACTTCGCTTAATATATGAGTTGATATAAGAACGGTTTTTTCTTTACCAAGTTCTTTTATAAGTTCTCTTATTTCTACTATTTGATTTGGGTCAAGTCCGTTTGTAGGCTCGTCTAATATAAGTATTTTAGGGTCATGAATTATAGCTCCTGCAATACCAACTCTCTGTTTATAACCTTTAGAAAGCTCCCCAATTGACTTTGATATAACATCTTTAAGACTGCATGCTTCTACAACATAATGAAGTCTCTCATTTAATCTGCTTCTTTCAAGCTCCTGAATTTCAGCCATATAAACAAGATAATCAAATACACTCATATCATCATAAAGCGGTGCTGATTCTGGTAAATATCCTATAACTTTTTTAACTTCTCTTTCATTATTTAATATGCTTTTTCCGTCAATAATTGCATTTCCGCTTGTAGGTGAAAGGTAGCATGTTAGTATTCTTAAAGTAGTTGATTTTCCTGCTCCGTTAGGTCCTAGTATTCCTACAATCTCTCCTGATTTTATCTCAAAACTTACTCCTTTTAGAGCATGAAAATTACCGTAGTATTTGTTTAAATTATCTACTGATATCATTTTATTCCTTTATATTTTGTATATTGCTAAAAATTAAAATCTAAAAATATATAAGTAGAAAAACATTATAATGTATATAAAGTAAAAAAACAATTATAATTTATATTATACAGTAAATATTTATTTATTAAAAAATATAAAAAAATTATATTATTTTACTCATTAAAAACTTAGTGATACTCTATTTTATGTTATATAAATTGATTATCTTTTATATGAAAAATAATTTTTTAAATCTCATATTTTTTTACCCCTTTTATAAGGCTTTTTTCCATATTCATTGTAAATACATTAATTTTATTAATATTAGGTTTTAAAATTATTATTTCATCTTTTTCATACATTCTTTCTGTGTAAGATGAATCTTGAGAGTATTCTATGCCTGCCTGATTAGGAATAATTTCATTATCATTAAAATGCAGTAAATAATTAGTATATTTTCCAAGAAAAGTTTTAGATAAAATTTTAGCTTTCATACCTTCTTCATTTTCAGAATTAATAAAAAATTCTTCAGGTCTTATACCTACAATAACTTCATCACCGTCTTTAACATCTAATAAATTATTCATTTTCAATTTGTATCCGCATCTGAATAAAATATATGTATCATTTCCTTCTATTTTTATGCTGGCATAGAATAAATTTGAATGACCTATAAAAGTAGCAACAAATACATTATAAGGTCTTGTATAAATATTTATAGGACTTCCCACCTGCTGTATAATGCCGTTTTTCATCACAGCTATTCTGTCAGATATGGCAAGTGCTTCTTCCTGATCATGGGTAACATAAATAGTTGTTATTCCTATTTGTTTCTGTATATCTTTTATTGCACTTCTCATTTCTATTCTTAATTTGGCGTCTAAATTAGAAAGAGGTTCATCCATAAGTAAAACATTTGGAGTTATAACTATTGCTCTTGCTAAAGCTACTCTCTGCTGCTGTCCTCCTGATAATATTTCAGGAAGTCTGTGCTGATATTCTTCTATTTTTACTGTATGCAGTATTTCATCTACTTTTTTCTTCATAGATTCTTTATTTTCTTTTCTTAGTTTTAGTCCGTATTCAACATTCTCTCTTACAGTCATATGAGGGAATATTGCATAGTTTTGAAATACCATACCAATATTTCTTTTATGAGCCTGAATATTATTGATTACATCTTCATCAAATTTTATTGTTCCGCCTTCTATTGTGTTAAATCCTGCAATCATACGCAAAAGAGTTGTTTTTCCGCATCCTGACGGTCCAAGCAAAGTAAAAAATTCTCCGTTTTTTATATTTAATGAAAGATCAGGTATTATTGTAAGCTTATCATAGCGTTTCACTACATTTTCAATAGATATGGATACACTCATTATAATCTCCTTTCTTATAATCTAACAGCTAGAATATGTAATTAACTAAAAGTCTAATGAGAATTATATTTTTTAGTTATATTAATCTATAGTATAAAGCATATTCAATAAATTACCATTAATATGAAATTATAAATATGGAAAAATATTATTTTTTTATTAAGTATAAATAAATATTCATTTGATAATTTTTTAATTTGATTTTTATAATTAATGTTAAAATGACTTAATTTTGTATTTTTATTTTATATATTTTATATGTTATTTTATTGACTTTATACTAATATTGTGTATACTATAATTAGAGGAGTATATATGTCATATATAAAAAAAGATGAAGATAAAAAAGAAGAAAAAAAGTCTTTTGATAATATTGTTTTAGGAAATGTTGCTTCTGAAGTAGTTGATAGATATGGCTCTGCTGTAAAAGAGCATTTTGTTGCCTATAGCGGTGTTGATAACGAAGCTGGTAAACAATTAACCAAAGGATTAAAAGAAATTTCTCAATATAAAGTGAACCCTGAAAATAAATATTCTAATTTAAAACAACAGGCTGGTTTTTCTGCGGAAGTAAAACATGCAGCAAGAAAAAATGCTGAAAATATAATAAATAAAAATGGCGAGAGAGTAGTAAGAACAGACGATGTAGGAAGAGTTAATGATCAATTATATGATCATGTTACTTATGATGAGCATGGCAATATTATAGAACAATCCCAAATGAAATTTGTGGGAAAGAATTCTAGCGAAGCTCTGCAAAAATTAGCTTCAAAAGACTATCAAAAATATTTAGATAATGATGTTCCTATAGATGTACCTTCAGAACAATATGAAGGAATAAAAATAGAAGCAGAAGCAAAAGCCAAATCATGTTATGAACAGGCTGAAAGATTAAAACAAGATGGAAAATTGGACATAGCCGAAAAAAAGATTGAAGAGGCTAAAAAATACGAAAAAATAAGTAAAAATGTTAGAAAAAGTGAATTATCTAGTGATGAAGCTATGGAGGCTAGATTAAAACCCGAAGTTTCCACAGCAAAAGATGTTGTAAAATTAGGGCATAGAGCTGGGTTAGAACAGGCAAAAATGGGGGCTGCCATTGGAGGAGGTATATCTATAATAAGAAACTGTGTAGCATGTTTTAATGGAGATAAAGAACCAGAAGAGGCTATAAAAGATGTTGCTCTTGATACAGGTAAAGCAGCAGCAGTGAGTTATGCTACAGGTTTTACAGGTTCTGTTATAAAAGGAGCTATGCAGAATTCCAAAAATACTATGCTTCAAAATGTATCAAAAACAGCTGTGCCTGCTATGATAGTTACCACAACTTTGGAAGTTGGAAAAACTTTTAAAAGATATTTCAGCGGAGAAATAGATGGCGTTCAGTGCTTTGAAGAGCTTGGAGAAAAAGGTGTTGGAATGATATCTTCTAGTATGTTTGCCGGTGTATTTCAAGTTGCAATTCCTATACCTGTTGTAGGAGCTTTAATTGGAAGTATGGTTGGATATGCTTTCAGCAGTGCTTATTATAAAGAAGTTTTAAATGTTTTTAAAGAGGCAAAACTTGCTCATGAGAGAAGATTAAGAATAGAAGCTGAATGTGCTGAGGCCATAAAGATGATTAGAGAATATAGAGAAAGATTAGAAGAACTTATATCTGAATATTTAATAGAGCATATTACTGTTTTTAATGATGCCTTCAATCAAATGAATACAGCTTTAGAACTAGGAGATATAGATTCATTTATAAATGCTAACAATAAAATAATAAATAAACTTGGTAAAAAATCACAATTCAATTCATTTAAAGAAATAGATGACTTTATGAATAGTGATATTGATACACTTACAATTTAATTAATAAAAATTAATTATAAGGAGATTATATGTTTCTATCTGAATTATGCGAAAGTATATATGATGAAGATGAAAAGAAGAAATTGGCAAGAAGTTTAGCTGCTTTTATGGCTATAGATGGTGAGATAGATGAAGATGAGAGAAGACAAATAGACTTAATATATTTGGAGATGCTTGGAAAGACTTGTCCTGAATCAACTCTAAATAAAATACTTGGAGTTGAAAAAGAAAAAGTAATAGTCCGTTTTAAAAAAATTATTGATAATAATTTTGATCCTGGTTATAAACAAGAAGAAGCTAAAAAATTTCTTTTTGAAATAATATCATGTGCTTTATGTAATAAACAATATGATGATTATGAAAGAGAAGTTGTTAATGCAGTAGCTAAAAAATGTAAAGTGGATAATTCTATCGTAGAAGAGATGAAAGATATGATTAATACTGTATTAGTTTTGAATGAAAGAACAAATGAATTTATTTTTAATGAAAGGATATAATCATGTACTTAAATTATATTGAAGATGCTGAAATAAAAAAATCATTCATAGCACAGTTGTATGTTATTTCAAAAATATACAATAATTATTTTACTTTGCAAGATTATGATTATTTTAATAGAGATGATATAGATTCTGTATTATCCTTTAATATTAAAAAATCTATAGCAGAAATATCAAATTTGAATGAATATGCCATATCTGAATTATTGTCTTTTATTAGTGAATTGGAAGAATATATATCTGAGATAGTAAGAGATAATGATTATGATTTTAAAGAGAAAATTGTTGTAAAAAAAGTTTGGAAAAGATATTCGAGATATTTAGAAGATATAGATGATAATATAGTAAAAAAAATTATATATTTTGAACTATTAACTATTACAACATCTACTGATAAGAAATTTAATTCTTATTTTAAATATTTAAGAAACAAACTTGGGATTAGCGATATGATTTCAAAAGAAATTGATAATCTTGTATATGCTAATGCAAGTGTGTATAAAAGTATAAGAGATTTAGTAGAAATAGGTTAATTTAAAAAAAGGAGTTATAATATGCCGATACCATTTATTTTAGGAGCTATAGCAATAGGCAGTGCTGCTGCAGGCGTTGGAGCAGGTGTAAAAGGATTGATGAATAATAGTGAAGCCAATGACATTAATTCTTTGGCTAATTCAACTATAGATACAGCAAAGGATAATTTGGATAAAGCAAGACAAGCTACATATTATTCATTAGAGGCTTTAGGAAGAGAAAAAATATATGTATTTGATGTATCTATAAAAAGATTTATTGAATCTTTTGAAAAATTAAAGAATGTAGAAATATCAGATTCTGTGGGTATTAATGAGATAAATAAATTGAAATTTGATAAAGCATATTTTGAAGAATTAAAAGAATGCTCTTTACAGGTAACATCTATGCTTGCTGGAGGAATAGGAGGAGTTGGAGCTGGTGCTTTGGCTGCTTTTGGAGCTTATAGTGCTACTATGACTTTTGCTGCTGCATCTACAGGCACAGCTATTGCTAGTTTATCTGGAGTTGCAGCTACTAATGCTACTTTGGCATTTTTAGGCGGAGGATCTTTGGCTGCAGGAGGTTTTGGTATGGCTGGAGGTATGGCTGTTTTAGGAGGACTTGTAGCTGGACCTGCTCTTGCTGTTATGGGATTTGTTGCTTTAGGTGCTTCTTCTAAAAAACTTGATGATGCATATTCTAATTTGGCCGAAGCAAATAAAATATCAGAAGAACTTGAAACATTAAGAGTATCAACTAATTTTATAAGAAGAAGATCTCAAATGTTTGAAAGACTTCTTATAAGGGTGGATTCATTATACAGTGAAGCTATTGATAATTTAGAAGAAGTTATTAATCAACAGGGTATTGACTATAGTTCTTATACTGAAGAAGCTAAAAAAGTTGTGGCAAGCAATATAAAATTAACTCAAACTATTAAAGCTATTTTGGATACTCCTATATTGACAGATGATGGTTCTATTAGTGAAGAGTCTACAAAATTATTAGAAAATTGTAAATTATAATGAAATTTGATTGCGATTGCTGCGGTATATGCTGTAAAAATATTAAACATGTACCGCAGCTTCAAAAATATGATAATGGCAATGGTCAATGTATATATTTAACAGATGATAATAAATGTTCTATATATGAAAGCAGACCAGAAATTTGTAATGTAGATATTATGTATCAAAGAAAATATTCTAATATTTATTCCAAAGATGAATTCTATAAATTAAATTATCAAGTATGTATTCAGTTAAAGAAAAATTATAAAAAATAATGCAGTTATTTATATTGATTTATTAAAAATATTATATATGATTACTAATCATAATTAGTTTTAGGGTTAATATATGCATTAATAATTTCTTTTATTTCATAAATTTTAAACTATATTCAAATATTTTATTCTAAATTTTTTAATTACAGAGGATTTCAATGTTAAATGTTTTACTAGTTATAATAGGTTCTATTGCTTATGGATTTTTGCCAATTTTTGTAAAAAATATTATAGCGTATAATTATTCTTCACTTTCAATAGTTTTTTATAGATATTTTCTTACAGCAATTTTTTTATTTATAATTATTGTAGTTTCAAAGAAGAGTTTTAAAATAACAAAAAGACAGTTTATAGAATTATTAATATTTAGCATTACAGGTCTTGGACTTACATTTTTCTTTTTATCCAAATCATTATTATATATATCTGCAGGTTTAAGTAATATGATACATTTCGGATATCCTGTTATAGTTTTGCTTGTAATGATATTTATGTTTAAAGAAAATGCTAACATATTAAAGATTCTTTCTATAGTATTTGCCGTTGTAGGAATAGTAATGCTTACTCAGGTTGTAGAAGTGGAATCATTTTTGGGAGTAATATATGCATTAATAACTACTGTAACTTATGGGTCTTACATAGTAGCTAATAAGAGATGCGGTTTTTCTGAAGTTGATACTATAGTTTCGCTTTTTTATATGTCATTATTTGTGTCTGTATCTTTTTTTATAGCCGGAATGATTACAGGTTCTTTGCATGTACTCAATAATTTATATGTCTTTGTAAATTTTGCTGTAATATCTTTAGTATGTACAATATTTTCTCTTGGTCTTTTACTTTATGGGGTTAAAAAATTAGGCTCTTCTCTTGCATCGATACTTAATATGTTTGAACCGACTACTACTGTTATTGCCTCTATTTTTATATATAAAGAAGAACTTACAGTTAATATTATCATAGGATCTGTTTTAATAATACTTTCTACTATAAGTATGGTGATAGGAAGTAAAAAATAATTAATAATTTTCTATTTTTTTGTGTAATAAAATAACAAAAATATATTTTCTCTATTGACAATTTTATTTTAAATGTTAGAATATACAAACAATTTGTAAGCGTATATTAATTTTCTATTTTTGAAAAAGGAGAAAATATGAAATTAACAGAATTAGATATTGAAGAAGGTTTTGTTGTTGATAAAGTAGCCACTGACGGTGAGATTAGACAAAGAATTATAGAAATGGGATTTACTCCTGGAGCAAAGGGCTGGGTTGTTAGAAAAGCACCTTTAGGAGATCCTATACAGGTTCATATTATGGACTATGAAATTTCTCTTAGAAAATCTGAAGCTAATGGGATAGAAGTTGCTAAATCAAATGTTGAGATAAAAAAAGAAAGAGTATTAAAGCCTATAGAACATAAAGAAGTTAAAGACGGGTATGATGCTTTAATAGAAAGTAAAAGTGATATAGAGAAGAAAATAAAAGTTCCTTCTAATAATACTAAATTTAAAATAGCTTTAGCCGGAAACCCAAATTCCGGAAAAACAACTATATTTAATGCTTTAACCGGTGCTAATTATAAAGTTGCAAATTATCCTGGGGTAACGGTAGAAAAAAGACAGGCTAATATGCTTTATAATGGCTATACTTATGATTTAATTGATTTACCGGGTGTTTATAGTTTAAGTGCTTATTCTCAAGATGAGGTAGTTGCCTGTGATGTGCTTCTTAATGAAAAACCTGATTTCATAATAAATGTTATAGATTCTACAAATTTAGAAAGGAATCTTTATCTTACATTGCAGCTTGTAGAGTTAGGTATTCCTATAGTATGCGTTCTCAATATGTATGAGCATGCTGAAAAAAATGGTATTCAGATAGATGAAAAGAATTTGAGTGAGCTTTTCAAATTTCCTGTGATGAAAGTTCATGGAAATAAATATGAAAGCGTTGTTAGAATATTAGAGAAAATAGAGGAGATGCATACTTCTGGAAATAAGCTGCATAGAGACTCTGCTATAAGATATGGGGAAGAAGTAGAAAACTCTATTAAAAATATTGTAGATACTATGCATGGTGATATAAGCGAGATTCATAAGAGATGGCTTGCGATTAAAACTTTAGAAAAAGATGAAAGAGCTATTCATTCTATAAGAAGAGAATGCAATAACGGCGGCGAAGTAATAGAAGTTTTAAATAAGGAAATAATTAAATTAGAAACTTCTATGAATGCCAAAACAGATTCTATAATGGCTGATAAGAGATATTCATATATAAGAGGAGCTTTGCAGGAGGCGGTTCATAAGGATAATATACAGGCATTCAATTTTACAGAGGCTGCCGATGTAATATTTTTAAATAAATGGCTTGGACTTCCAATATTCTTAGTTGTATTATGGCTGATATTTAAAGTAACATTTACGGTAGGAGCTTATCCTCAAGGCTGGCTTGAGGCTGGAATAGGGGCATTATCTGGTTTTGTAGGCAGTTTGCTTCCTGAAGGCAGTTTAATACAATCTGTTGTTGTTGATGGTATTATAGGCGGAGTAGGTGCGGTATTATCTTTCCTTCCATTAGTATTGATATTATTCACAGGGATTTCATTCTTAGAGGACTGCGGTTATATGGCTAGGGCAGCTTTCCTAATGGATAAAATAATGCATAAATTAGGTTTGCATGGTCAGTCATTTATACCCCTATTTTTAGGTTTCGGATGTACAATTCCCGCAGTTATGGCGGCTAGAACATTAAGAAGTAAAAAAGATAGGGTAGTAACCATATTAATTACTACATTTATGAGCTGCGGTGCAAGACTTCCTGTTTATATATTATTTATTGGTGCTTTCTTTGCTCCTAAAATGGCTGCTTCTGTGATGTTTAGTATATACATGATTGGCGTATTGATGGCTTTTATAATGGCATTCATATTTAGAAAAGCATTTTTCAAAGGAGAGGAAACTCCTTTCGTAATGGAACTTCCTCCATATAGAATACCAAGAGCTAAGGCTGTATTAAGACATATGTTTGACAGAGGCTGGATGTATATTAAAAAAGCTGGTACTTATGTATTTGCTGCTTCTGTTATAATATGGGCTTTAATGACATTCCCTCAGTACACTCCTACAGATGAAGATAATACAAGACTTATGAATAATGCTAGAGAATTGGCGGTAAGTCAGGGATTAGATGCTAGTGATGAAGAAGTTGTTGCTCTTGAATATAACAGATTAGTTGCTTCAGAAGGTTTAAGAAATAGTTATGCCGGCAAAATAGGTACATTTATAGAACCTGTATTAAAGCCTTTAGGTTTCGATTGGAGAATAGGTATCGGACTTGTTGCAGGCGGTGCTGCCAAAGAGGTATTAGTTTCTACTATAGCACAGATAAAATCTATAGAGGACGGAGATGAGGCTGTACTTACAGAATCATTACAGAATGACCCTGTATTTAATCCTGTAGTGGCATATACATTACTTCTTTTTGTACTTCTTTATTTCCCTTGTTTTGCTGCAATTGGAGTTATAGGGGCAGAGATTGGTAATAAATGGATTCCTTTCTTAGTAATTTACACTTTGTCTGTTGCTTGGATAGTGAGCTTTGCTTTCTATCAGATTGCAGGAAGAATAGCTGGTATTATATAGTTTGATAATAAGATAGTTTTTTAATATAGTGTTTAGTCCAAGACTTTGTTTAATCAAGGTCTTGGACGTTTTTTTATGTTAAATAATAATAATAGTAGAATAATCAATAAAAATATTGTTTACTTAATTTATTTTACTAGTATAATTATTAATAAGAAAAAATTATTTATGAGATTTATTTATGAAAAAGACTTTATTTGTTATCTTATCAATTATTTTTATTTTAATATTATTTAATACATGCAATAGCCATTTTAGTCCTATATATTATTATCAGCAAATGTCAAGAAATAATGCTGCTTCTACCAATACGGCAGAGCCTGATATTGGCGGAGAAAGTATTTTAAGTGCCGATGAGGATCCATTTGTTTATGATGCTGTATCAAAGCCTTGGAATACTCCTAACTATAGAGGCTTTACTTTAGATCTTGACAATGATTATGTTATAGCTGCTTCTTTCGGATTAAAGAATGAGCCTACATATATGCTTATAAAAGATGATACTTGGAAGATAAATGATCCTTTGAGAAATGAATATTATTATAACGGAACTAATACTAAAGCAGCAGGGTTTAATGTTAGTAAAGTAAAATACTATATGTACAAGAATATGAATCCTACATTTAGTTCTTCAAGTGCATACAATAAAAGCGATAGATTAGAAAGATTTTGGTTTTATAGATTTACAGGAAGTGCAGGACTTGATACTGATAATTATTTAATAGCAATAGACAGTTATTCAAAGTTAGTATTTGCTTTTGCCATACCTGTGAGGTGGAAAACTATTGTAGGAATACCTGCTCCTATGGAATGGGGAGCTGTTGAATTAGGGTGGGAGGCTAGTGCTGATAGTTCTACTTTAAATAGTCAGGTTAAATTTGCTGTTGATGGATTTACTTATTTTTATGAATATGATCCCGTTGGAATAGTTCATTCTGACGGAACTATAGAGATATATCCTTGGTGTACTTCAGCTATAGCAAATGATAATAGTTATGCTCCTATTGTGGAAGGCGGTAAAATAGATTTATCAAGAAATATTGCTGCTTATGGAACACCCGGACGATCTCCTTATATGCCTATAAAAGTTATTGAGAAAAATAAAATAGCTTTGCAGGTTCAGAATTTAGAAATAGAAAATATCAGTGCTAAAAGTTTTAATGACAGAACTATTGGAAGCGATGAATATTTAAATTATGCAGGTTTTAGTTATGATATGAGAATAGCTAATATTATCAGTGATACAGAAACTGTAAATACTATAGTCTCAAAAGATAAGCCTAGTTTATTTTTTGATTCTTTATTAAAAGTAAATATTGGAGAAACTAAAAGCATTCTTTCTTCTATTTATACTCTAGATATACAGTACGAAGATAAAGATAAAAATAGTATTAGTATATCTTTAGATTCTAAAATTTCTATGTATGATAAGAAAGGTATATCTATTGGAACTGAAGCTATCTTAATAGATTATGATTCTCCAAGTATTAATTTTACTTATGATAGTACTCAAGATGCTTTTATTTTTAAGGATATAACCGGAGCAAATAATACAAAAATTGTAGAATATACTCAAGGGTTTACTTTGAAAAAAGGTGAAACTAAAGTTTTTTATGCTGTAATAGAAGATACGGGTATTGGTGAGAATAATGGTGCTGAAGCGAGCGGAAGAATAAAATTAATATATACATTATCCTATTGAATTGTATAAATTTTTTATAATAATGATAATTTTTTTAAAAAAGTTATAAAAGTTAAATATATACTGTTTATTTTCTTTAATAAATGGCTTATTTTTTAAAAAGAATTTGTTTAATAGGGCTATACTATAATTTATTAAGGAAATGTGTATGTATAATGATTTTTATAATGATAATACAAAATTTAGTAATGCCCTAGAAAATACTAATGCAGATATTATCAATGAAAAGCAAATATTAGCTTCTATTATATCGAATGGGATATCTTTGGAAAGGGCAAATACCATAGTAGAAAAACTTTATTATAATTTCTACAATCTGCATAATATTGTCAATGCTTCAGAAGAAGAATTGTCAAGGGTTAAGGGGCTTAATTCAAATAAGATTAATTTGATAAAAAGTATTCCTTCTATTTTGGAATATTATTTACTTAGCAGTTTAAAAATTGCTTCTCCCCATATAAAGAAAAAAGATTTAATTAATTATCTAATTATAAAATTAGGAAAATTAAAATTTGAAACTTTTTCTATTATTTGTTTAGATGTGAATAAAAGGTTCATATCTATGGAGCATATATTCAGAGGAACAATAGATTCAGCTACTATATATCCCAGAGATTTAGTAGAAAAGTCATTATCATTAGGTGCTAGTTATGTCATAATATCTCATAATCATCCATCAGGTATATCCAAACCGTCAAAAGAGGATATTGAAATTACAAAGGTTTTATATCAGGCGTTTTTAATGGTAGAAATAAAAATGATAGATCATATTATAGTTGCCGGTAATTCTTTTTATAGTTTTAGGGAAGATGGTATGTTTGACAAATACAAACATAATGCGGAGGTTTGAATATGCTTACAACTAATTTAAAGAAACCTTTTTATAATAATATACTTAGTGATAATAAAGAAGATAATAATAATAATAACAAAGAGATATTGAGAGAAGATGATGAGCTTGTATCTTCTGTTGGAAAGAATATAAGAGCTATAAGAAAATCGCAGACTAAGACTATATCGGAAATAGCAGAAATGTCAGGAATATCGGCTAAATATCTTCAAAGTGTTGAGGTAGGTAAGAGAAATATATCAATAACAAATTTAAATAAAATAGCAAGAGCTTTAAATGTGCCTATAGCTATACTATTTAGTTATGATCATATAGAAAAAACTAAGAAACTTTTATATATAGCAAATAAGCTGAAAAATTATTCGGCTTTGCAGCTATCTAATATAGATACTATAATAAAGGATTTGAAAAATATCATAGATTAAATTTTTTATATATTTAAATTAATCCCTTATATTATTAATATAATTAAATATTAAAATATAAGGGATTGACTTATTTATTGTAAATTTAAAATCTTAAGCATTTCAGCTTCTATTGATTTAATATCGCCTTTTGCTTCCTGAATAGTTTTTATCTCTGCCCTTCTCTGTTCCAATAACTCTTCCTGACCTTGTTTATCCAAAGTAGCTTTTTTAGCGAAATATGCATCACTTATAAGTTTGTCAGCCATTCTCAAAGTTCTGTCGGACACTATTGCTTTATCCGATGCATTTTCTGCTTTAGACATGTCAAAGCTGGCATCAGTTTTTAAAGCTCCTTCAGGTACTCCGTCAAGTATACTGCCTTTCCATTCCAATTTTGGCTGATAAGTATAAGTAATATAATCAAAATAATCTGAATTCTTTATTTCATTATTATCAATGAATATATCCAAAGCCTCAGTAGAAGCTTCATTTAACAAAAACATTTTATTTTTACCGTCTTCAGTATATATTTTTTGACTTTTATTTAAATCCTGAAAATCTTGATTATTAATAAGCTGTCCTATTTCTGAATCAAAATCTATTTCCAAATTCTCTTTCAAAAGTAAAGTAAAATTCACTGTACCGCCTCTTCCTCCGCCATAATCATAATCCCCTGAAAGCATTAATTCTTCTTTGCCGTCATTATTGATGTCGCATAAAAAGAAAGATGGATATACACGCCAACCCATTGTTTCATCTATATACTCCAAATATTTTTCTTCATCAAATTTACCGAAACTTATAAATTTAGAGCCTTTAGTATAATCTTTCAAATCATTTGTAGAAATTGAATTAATTTCAGCAGATTCTACTTTGTCTATATCTCCAAGTCTGAAATTGTAAGTTTTTATCTCCTCAAATGAAGCATATATATGATCATTCATAAACTCAGGATTATAATAATGCATATTTGCTTGTGATTCAATTAAAAATGTATTCTTCTTAAACTCAAGAAAGCTAAGCCCATTCCATCCATCATAATACTCCATAAAATCAATTCCGTAATAATTTCTAAAATACTCCGCATCATCAAAATATAATTTATCATTGCTGAGTCTATTTGTAACATAAGTTTTTAAATATTTATTTATTATATTTGTATTGACTATTTCTGGTACTACCATTACTGAAGCTACATGAGCTGTACCTTCCAATTCAATTGAACTTAAAGAATAATTATTTTCATTAAATAAATCTATATATCCAGTATTTTTTGTAATATATCTAGCGAAACCATTGTTATAAGCATCAGCAACTAATTTTTCTGCCCTTAAAGAATCAGAGGCTTCTATTATATAATCAACTAATTTCATTTTACCACTGTAAGCGTCATCATCATCATACTTTGATATCATCATAGCAATATTACTTCCGCCTGCTTTTTTCCATTCTGTTAAATACTTTTTTTCTTCTTCAAAATAATAAAGCGAATCGCAAGCAAAATGAGATAAGAACAAAGCTAAATAAACATCAGAATCTTTTTTATTTAATTTTAATAATTCTTCTCTTGCTTTTTTTAATGCTAAATTCTGTTCTACATACAAATATTCATCAGCATAATAATCTGTCAAATCTTCATTATATCTATCCCAACTTGAGAATGTTTCACTAAATGGATCATAATTAACATTTGATATAAACTCTATAGAATATTTTTTTCTTTCATCATCATTTGCAAATTTTCTATTAAGAAAATCAAAATTTCTTTTTGCATATTCATTATTTTCTCTTGTATTTTTAAGTTCTTCATCAAATTTAGCTTTATCTACTCTAACACCTTTATAAACATATTTCATATCAAAGAATTCTCTTTTAGTTTCTGTTTTTTGATTATCAGATGAAGCAGTTTTTTGTTCATTAGTATTTTGTGATGTTTGATTTGCTTCTTTATTACCGCCGCAGGAAATGATAGCAATCATAAAAATAAATGCTGCAATTATAGAAATAAGTTTTTTCATATTAAACCGTCCATAAGTATTTTTATGTATCATAAATTAAAATTATTGAAATTGCAATCAAAAAATATTTTTAACAAAAAAAGTGCATACATATAAGGCATACACTTTTTTATTATTTATTAATAACTAAGATAATGTTCTAAATCGCTTGGATTAGTCATGTGATGAAGCGCTGATGTATCATCTCTAGCTGAAGCAATATCAATGGCTGTTTTTCCTTCTTTGTTTTTAATATTATAATCAGCCCCCATATTTACAAGAACTCCAACAATACCATAATTATAACTTGCAGCTGCAATCATTAATGGAGTATTTCCTTCTTTATTCTTTTTATTTATATCAGCACCATTTTTTATCATATAATAACAAAGATCCGCTCCGCCGCCGTACTTGTTGGCATTTACTAAATATGTTAAAGGAGTATCTCCTGTTGCTGAACATATAGCATTTAAATCAGGCTTTAAATCAATAATATTTTTAGCTAAACCCACATTATAATAATCTATTGCTTTCATTAAAGGAGTATATCCGTATCCATCTTCTAAATTTATATCAGCACCTTTCTCTACTAAAAATTTCACCATTTCTTTATCATTTCTAGCAGCAGCTAAATTAAGAGGTGTAATCTTATCATATTGTTTATTTAAATCAGTATCATCTTTTATAAGTTTTTCTAATGCTTTCATATCGCCTTTAGATATAGCATTCATTAATTCATCATATCCGTCTATATTATTTGAATCTTCGCTTGATAATAATTTTTCCATTTCATAATATTTTTGCTTCTTTGCTAATTCTATAGCTTGTTCTTTAGTTGTATTAGTATTAAGATTAAAAACATCATTATCTATTAATAATTTAGCTATATCATAATTACCATAATCTATTGCATTATATATATAATCATCACTTGAGTTTAAATTGGCACCTTCATCAATTAAAAGTTTAGCTATTTCTATATTACCATTTTGAGCTGCTACTTTCATAGGAGAATTAATCCAACCTCCATCTGCAAATATTTGAGCATTTACATCTTGTCCTATAGATATTAAATATTTAACCATTTCTATATTATTTTCTTCTATGGCATCAGGAATTAAGCTTGATTCCAAATCAATATCTCCGCTTTGTAGAAGTATTTTAAGCATATCAAGATTATTATTGTTTATTGCAGCATCTGTTAAATAATAAGGATATTCATAACCATAATTTCTGCCTGCATCAAGTCCTTCATCAATTAAGATTTTACTCATTTCAACATTATTATTTTCAACAGCATAATAAAGCATATCAAGACCGTCTTCTGTTTCCATATCGTTTGCTCTGGCATTAACATCAGCACCTTCTTTTATAAGCTCTTTTGCCAAATCATTGTATCCGAATTGTACTGCCAAAAACAAAGGAGTAGAATCTTTATCTACTTTATATATATATTTATCACCAAAATTTGTCATTTCAGTGATTTTTCCTTCTAATCCTTCCTCTGCTAATAATTTTGATATTTCATATATTGGTGCTTTATATTTATATTCATTAAGTATTTCATCTATTTTACTATATCCTGTAGCTATAGGATCTAACTCTGTACCTTGAATATATTCATTAGTATGTTTAGTTTTATTAATATCAATATCTGTATTATGATTTTCATTTGTAGTTGTTGGATTGATATATACTTGTTCATTTGTTTGAGTTTGATTAGTTTGAGTATTTTCTGTTTGTTCAGTATTACCGCTGTTATCGTTGCCACATGAAATTATAGCAGTAATTAAAATAAATGCTGCAATTATAGAAATAAAATTTTTCATATTGTACTCCATGTATTTATTGTAGTTTTCGTATTATAAATTAAAATTATTAAAATTCCAATATATTAATAAAAAAGGGCATACATATCAAAAATATGATAAACTTAAAAAACTATTCGCTCAAATAATGTGTTGTACGGTATATAAAAATAATTGTAATTTATTAATAATAAAATTATATTTTGTAAAACTTTTGTATTGAATATGTTATTTAGATAATAAAACAATGTACTTATTTCAAATAACAAAACCATTATTGACAACATATAAAACAGTATAATTATAAAATTAAATAATTTTTATAATTAATTTTGTCAAGTAGTTTTGAAATAAGTACATTTATAATTACTTTGACAATTATATTTTTAGTATTATAATAATTAAAGAAATTATAATAAAAGGTTATTTTATATGTACGAAATGAAAACTATTGTAGGTACAAGCCAAATTGATAAAGATGGACTTCTTAAAGCTTCATCTATATTTGATATGATGCAGGATTGTTCTTTTTTTCAATTAGATTCTGATATAGAACTTACTGAATATTTTAATGAAAATAATATAAGCATGTTTTTAGTATCAAGACAAGTTGATATATATAAACTTCCTAAATACAGTGATAAGGTAACCATACGAACCTATGTATATGAATGCAATGAGGCTTATGGGTATAGGAATACTTTTATATATGATGAAAATGATAATGAACTTGCGGTTTGCTATGCTATTGGCGGATTTGTAGATTTATCAAGCGGAGCTTTAATTAGAGTACCTTCTTCATTTATAGAAAATTATAAATTTGATGAAAAACAAGAAATGAATTATCTTCCTAGGAAAATAAAGGCTGATAATTCTTTATTAGAAGAAGTTGATAGATTTAAAGTTAAAAAATATTGTATAGATGATAATAATCATGTTAATAATGCCAGATATATTGATATGGCAATAGACTATGTTGATGATTATTATAAAAGAATAAGAATAGAATATAGAGTACCTGCTGCATTGGGGAATATTATAGTTGTAAAGAAGGCTGTAATTGATGATAAGATTTTATTAAAGTTTGATAGTGAAGATAATAAAACTTACGCTATATTGGAGTTTTCTTATAGATTATAATTTATTTTGGTTTATAATACTATTATAGATTTAATATATAAAAGGAAATAACATTATGAAAATTGCTATTGGATGTGATCATTCAGCTTTAGAATTAAAAAAAGAGATTATTAAATATTTAGAAGAATTAGGACATGAAGTAAAAGATTTTGGTACTAATAGTACAGAAAGTATTGATTATCCTATATATGGAAAAAAAGTTGCTGATGAGGTAGCAAGCGGAAGATATGAAGGCGGTGTTTTAATATGCGGTACAGGTATTGGTATATCATTAGCGGCAAATAAAGTTAAAGGTATAAGGGCAGCAGTATGCAGTGAGCCTTATTCTGCTAAACTTTCCAAACAGCATAACAATTCCAATATAATAGCATTCGGAGCTAGGGTTGTAGGTATTGATTTAGCTAAAATGATAGTAAAAGAATGGCTTGATGCAGAATTTGAAGGCGGACGCCATGCCAGAAGGGTAGGTATGATTACAAAAATAGAGAATGGCGAGGAAATTTAATTTTTTTATAATTAATAAAATAATAAAGGGCTTTAAGTTAATCAAAAAACTAAAGCCCTTTATTATTTTTATTTATTGTATTCTTCTATTAAATTATTAAAAAAAACTCTTTCTAAATCAATAGCTTTTATTCTGCTAGTATGATTAAATTTAGCAGCATCTGTTTTATAATTATAATAATGCTCTTCTTCTTTTTTGTTATTATCTGATATATTATACTTAGAGAAAGAAAATTTATCTAAATAAAAATCATTATTTTCTATTATAAATGTATAATAATATGTACCATCATCTGTTGCTTCTATTGTGACATAATTTCCTGATGAGGCAATATCATAAGTTTTTGAGTAGTTATCATTTTGCATTGGATAAAAGCCTGTTATAAACTCTGCTTTATTTTCATCGTTTTTATCTCTTTTCCATATAGTTACATAATTAAAATATTTATCGTTTACTTCAAAATCATGTACATATTTTTCCATTGATATAAGATTTTCTACATATTCTTCATTTAATATATGACTTTGTATTAAAATATATTTTTCATTATTATTTGTAAATTCAGTTTGTGAGGCAGGTGAATAAATATAGCTTGTATCTGCAAATTTAAAAGTTTGAGATATTTTATTTAATATTCTTATCATCAAATCTGCATTATTATTTACAGTGATAACAGTATTAATTAAATTTGTAGGATTTAAAACAGGAAAATTTTCCATCAATACAAAAGATATATGGCTATCATTATGGATACTTTCTAATTCTTCTGTATCTTGAAAGCAGTGAATAGTAATATCCGCATTTTTCTCTTTTAAATAATCCATAATATTATACTTTTCATAATAGGCACTATACATTAAAGGAGTTCCCACATAACCATCTCTCATTCTGTTTATGGAATTAATATCAGAACCAAGTTTTAAAAATAATATTACTAAATCCAAATTATCAGCTAAAATGGACTGAAATAATAAATCACTTTGTAATTGATAATCTATATCAGAAAAATAATAACCTGCAGATTCTAACTTTTTAATCAATTTTGATATTAAATTATAATTATTATTTTTTAAGTCAATTTTATTATACACTGTATTATAATCAAAATTAACTCCTGATTCTAATAAATAATCTATCATATTATCAGTATAATTATAATTTAGTATTTTAGTATCATCTAAACTAATGCCATGTTCAACAAGCCATTTTACTAAATCATTATAAGCATAATTTCTATAGTCAAGTTTCTGCATTAGCATTAATATACTGTTTCCATCTTCATCTTCGCTATTTATCCCTTTCAAAAGTAAATCTTTAATATTCTGCATTCTTTGTTTTTCTTCTTCTCTTCTTTCTTTTTTAGAATTATCAGATATTCCATAATTTGCTAATTCTGTGTCAATGGTTTTGTATAATATTTCATCAATTTCTTCTTCTGTATATGGTTTGATAGGATATATATTTTTAAATTCTATTTTTTTCTTTCTTGTTTCAGTTGTTTGCTGATTTATAATTTGATTTGTATTTTGAGGAATATTATTATTTACTATTATATTTGTATTGTTATTAACTGTTGTATTGTTTTGTGTGTTATTAGATTTGTTACTACAGCTTATTAAAATACTTAAAGATATCATTAATATAATTTTTTTCATAAACTTTCCTTATTTATTTTTTAAATATTAAAAGTGTTCTAGCATTATACTAATTTATTTTTTAATTGTCAATTTTTATGTTGTTCTTTTTACCTATTTCATGCATTACGACACCATAGCGGAACTTTGTCGATGTACATCTAGCATGACTAACTCATATTAAATTTATAATGATGTATATTAGTACTTGTTTACCTAATTATGGTATATATAGTGGGTTGATAATTTTTTATGTGAATTTATAATTTGGATAATAATCACATTAATGTTATTGAGATGAATAATTTTATTATTACATTATTTATAATATGATGGATTAAGCCTCATATTAAAAGATCATTTGATATATTCTAATATTATTTCTGTGGATTTTTGAGATTTAAAAAAATTAGTGTATGTAAAAGTTTTTATATTATCATTTCTATATTGTTGTACTATGTTATTAATTTTATCCATAGCAATATTAAATATTTCTATTGTTTTATTTTCATCAAAATTTTTTTTTAGTTCTGGTAAGATTTTTGTCATAAAAAATAAAACGGAATACAAAGAATGCGGAACGTGTTCGTAATTTGAATTTTGGTATTTTTCAATTATACAGTCATATATGTAAAAAGATATTAATAAATCATTATATATATCATCTCTTTTATATACCTCAGAATAGTATTTATTAACTAAATAATTTTTTGCTCTTTTAGCCTCATGTGGTATATCCATATATATAGAACAATATATTTGAAGTAATTTTTCAGATATTATGTGTTTTTCTAATAAGTTTTCTTCAGAATTCCTTTCAATTATTAATGATATATTTTTAATCGCAAAATATTCTTTTAATGTTTTTAAATTTTTTATATTTGATTTCAAATCAAACATTGTAATTTTGTTTTGATTATTTGTTCCTATTACTATTTGTTCTATCTTTTGATCATCTGTTGTTTGATATATTCTTAGCAATATAGAAGAAGTTACAAATATTTCATTTGTTTCATCTTTTTTAAAAATATTGTATAGTATTTTACTTGTTTGTCCCCCATTAACTATATATGGATCTTCTAATTCCATAATTGTTTGTCCTTTTAAAGTTTTTTTCTCGGCTCTTTTACATATAATAGATATACCATTATTTTTATACCAAAACATTTCAGGATCATTTATTATACTTTTTTCTATTTCTTTATTTAAACTTGTTTTTAACAATTTTCTTATATTTTTATTTAAAATATCATCTCCAATTTCTGAATATAATTTACAAATTTCATATGTATTAACATTAACTATATATGATAATATACCTGTGTTTATAGTTATACAATCTTTTGTATTTAAATTTAAAATGTGTGTTCTATTGGTTAATTTATTTTTATTTAGGAAAAATCTTGATTCAGTAATTACATTTATTTCAAATAAATTAGAATGTTCTTCCTGAAATTCTGATAATTTAATTTTATCTAAATCTGTTATATCATTACCATTTGTAACAAGAAATAAATTAAAATGCACTTTTTCAATGGGTAAATCTTCAAATTGTTTATATTTTTTTGAAAAAAAATCATTAAAATTTACACTATTTAATTTTTTATCAATGAATATTTTTTTGATACTATTTAAAAAATCATTTATATCCCTTGATCCTATAGTTGATGATAAATTTTGATCATTATGATATTTTACTTGAAATAAATTTATAATTATATCATCATAATCATCATCATCTATATAAAAAATATCTATATTATTATCATTTGGACCATCTGTTATATCATTTAATATTTCTACAGAGTAATTTCCTATGTAATTTTGTAGGGTATATATATTAAAACAATATGGAATTATATTATCTCCTTTTATTTTTCTTTGCTCTAAAAAATTTTGAATTTCTTTTTTATTACTTAGTTCTATTAAATGTTTTTTTAATATTTGATTTTCTAATTTATTCATAAAATATTTCCCTATATTATTTAGTCTACAATAATATTGTAAATTATAATATTTATTTTTCAATGGAACTATAGTTTGTATTTTTTACTTTTTTAATATAAAGTGTGGTTATTTGTAAAACCACAGATATAAAAATCAAAAATAAATTTAAAAATATTTATAGGGCTTTGCCTCGCACACTGCTTCTTTTGTTGCCGCAAAGAACTTATATCATCGATAAACTCGGATGCGTTTTGCGAAAGGATATATTTTACGAAACGTGCTTTTTGCAAGGTGTGCTTAAATTTAATAGTTTATATTACATGTAAGATAATTTTAGTATGATGTAGTATTAATTTTATACTTGCACTTTCGAGAAACGTGCCTTTGGCAGCAATTTTTTGCGGCGGAAAAAGTTGAATAAAAGAATTGACAAACTTAATAATTTTCAGTATATACTAATATTTTTTAATTGTCAATTCTTATAAATAAGGTTAATTAAACTTGATTAAAAAATATTTACAAAATTTATTTATTAATTATTTTCTCTAAATCTTCTTTTATACTCAAAGCCATTTCATCATCAAAACTTGAAAATGAATTCTTTGTGTATAATATGTTTTTATCACTGTCTATTACTATTATCCAAGGAAGCCATTTAACATTATATTCATCAGAAATATTTTTGTATTTATCAACATCAATTTCAGTGAAAATTAAATTATCATCTATAAACTTTTTAAGCTCTTCATTAACAAATACTTTATCTTTAAGCTCATAACAATTAGCACACCAAACAGCAGAGAAATCTATTAGTATTGGTTTGTTGTTTTGTTTTGAAAGCTCTAATGCTTCACTGTATGATATAGTATTTGAAACTTCGCTTTTTTGTTTTATAAATCCGTAAGTGCATCCTAATGCTATTGATATAATGACTACAGAAAAAAATGTTTTTAATTCTAAGGCACTTAACATAGCAGATTTATTTTTTATTATGTAAACTAATACTGCAAATACTAATATTGTAACAGACGCTAATATATAACTTATTTTATTAAAGCCCAAAACTCCAAAAAGTATATTAGCATAATAGAAACTTATTATCATCATTAGGAAAGTGAAAATATATTTAACATATACCATCCAAGTTCCAGCTTTAGGCATTTTTGTAAGTATTGAAGCAAATGTACCAAGAACAAATAATACTGAAGCAAAACCCAAAGCATAAACAGCCATGTATAAAGTTGCAAATACAGGATTAAGAAAACCAATTTCTAAAATAACCGCTATTATAGGAGCAGCACAAGGCGTAGCAACTATTCCAGCAAGAAGCCCCATTATATATTTATGAAATAATGACTGATTTTTTTTGCTGTATGCATTTGTCTTTGCTGACTGTAAAAAGCTAGGAGCTTTAATCTCGTAAAAACCTGCCATTGAAAAAGTAAAATACAAAAATAGTAATACTAAAATAGTCAGTACAATAGGATTATATCCAATGCTTCCAAAAAGAATAGTTTTATGAAAAGCAAATCCAGCAATAGAAACTACAGTACCCAAAAGAGTATATGTTGTGATTACTCCTAATGCAAATAAAAGAGAAGCTAATACACTTGATTTTTTATTGTTTTTGTTATTAGTTGTTGTTCCTAAAATAGACACTGTTATTGAGAGCAACGGATAAGTACAAGGTAAAAGTACAGATGCAAGCCCTGCTGCAAATATTAAAATCAATGTTATAAATATATTATTGCTTCCTTTTATGTAATTTTCTATAGAACTGGCATTTTCTGGTTTTTCTTCTGTTATATTATTGTTTATTATATTAATTTCTTCCCCGTATATTACTTTACTTTGAGGCTGCAGACATACATTATCTTTTGCTGAACATAGTTGATAGCTAGATTTTATAAAGTTAATTTTATTTATATCAACATCTTTTAATATAAACTCTTGTTCGCCTTTTATTATAATGTCATCATGATATTTTTCACCTTTAGGATATATTGTATTAATTTGTTTATTGTCTGCAAAAAATAGTATTTTATTTGCTATGCTTGACTCTAAATATGCATAATAATTATTTGGTATACTTGCCTTTACTATTAATTGATTATTATTTGTAATTAATGTAAAAGTTATTTCTGCATTTTTATTTAAGCTATCAAATGCATTTAAATTCATAAGATTATTATTTTGAGCTAAAGAAGTACATGCGGTAATAAAAATTAGAATTATAATATATTTTAATTGATTTATATTCATTATTATTGTCCCATTTTTATCATATATTTTGTTTGTATATTATAACATTTATTTTAGTATTTTGTTAAAAAATGTGGATTTTTTAATAACTATCTTTATAATAGAGTTCATAAAAAATTATTTTGATTATCATATTTTGATACAATTATAATATTAAATAATAAGAATACTGTAAGGCTCAACAATAATTTATACAGTATATCAATATATTTGTAATGTTATAAAATAATATTCTATATAAAATGATAAAATTATCTAGTATCTAATTATTATTATTTACTTTATGCTTAATATAATGTCTGAAATACAAAGTGAGAGTTATTGCTATAATCATTATTATTGCTGCATACATAGATAAATCTTTATACTGCACTCCAAATGAAATTAATATTCCTCCATATTTAGCACCAATAGCATTTCCCAAATTAAAAGAACTTTGATTAAATGTAGAAGCCAAATTCGGTGCTCCTTTAGCCTGCTCTACAACCAAAGACTGCAGCATAGGACATATTGCAAATCCTCCTATACTCCAAGCTATCAAATCTATTATCATAGGTATAAGTTTTGTATTTACATATAGCATTATAATTTGAATTATTATCATTAAAATCATTATTGAAATTAAAGATTTCATCAAACTCTTATCCCCAAGTTTTCCTCCTACAAATGTTCCTATAGTAAGACCAGCACCAATATAAAATAATACTTTTATAACAGTTTCTTTATTAACCATAGTAACTTTTTGAAGTATAGGGTCTATATAAGTAAATATTGTAAATAAACTAGCTGATGTTAATACTGATAATAATAGAGGTATAAAAACTCTTCTATGTCTTAATATCTTAAACTCACTGATAACATCCCCGCTAGGCATAGGCAATTTTGAAGGAATTGATACAATTAATGCTAATATGGCAAGCACTCCTATTGCACTAACAAGATAAAAAGTAGCCCTCCAGCCAAACTGCTCTCCTATATGAGTGCCTATAGGAACACCCAAAATATTTGCTAAACTTACACCCATAAATACTATCGCAATAGCCTGAGATCTTTTATTTTCTCCAGCCATATCAGAAGCAACAACAGAAGCTATTCCAAAGAAAGTTCCATGACATAATGCAGCAAGCACTCTAGCTGCCATTAAAAAATTATAATTTGGGGCTAAAGCACATAAAATATTTCCAACTATAAACATAATCATCAAAAAGATTAAAGTAATTTTTCTTGAAAGCTTCATTGTTAGTATTGCAAGCAGAGGAGCACCTACAACAACCCCCATAGCATACATTGAAACTAAAGTTCCCGCTTTGGGTATGCTTATATTTAAATCTCTGGCCACTTCAGAGAGAAGCCCCATTATAACATATTCACTTGTACCAATACCAAATGCAGAAAAAGTAAGCATAAATATAGCAAAGGGCATTTTTAATAATCTCCAATTTTTCATTAATTAGCTGTAAATTTTATATTTATTTTTTTATCTGTCAATCGATATTTTAGAATTTTATATATTTTTTTAAAAATTATTAATATAATTATAATTTGTGAAGAAATGAATTTTTTAATTTATATATTTGCATATCTAATGCTTTTATATACTTTATCTACTAAATTTATTTTAATTATAAAATTTTAAAATAAATAAAAATATATGAATAACACTATGATATTTTTTATCTTCTATCTAAAGCCTTCATCAAATAAGCCATATTTTCACCAAGATTTTTTATAGTTTTTATTCCTTCTTCATCATTTTTTACATCTTCAATATCTTTACCAAAAGCAAAAGTCCAATAGCTTGATCCTGCTAAAAACATATCCTGAATAATTAAAAAATGATTCATAGCATCAATCGCATTCAAAGCCCCACCTCTCCTCAAAGCACAAACAGAAGCACCAGCTTTATATTTAAATAAGTTTTTATCCCTATGCATATCAGAAATAATAGATGACCTCTCTAAAAATGCCTGAAGATTAGAAGAAATATTCGCACTATAAACAGGAGATGCTAGTATGATGCCATCGGCATTTTTCATCTTCTCAAAATATTCCTGAAAATTATCATTTCTATGCACGCAGTTAGTTTTTTTAGCACAGCCCCAGCATGCTTTACAAGGTTCTATCACTTGTCTTGCTAATTGTATCATTTCGGTTTCAATTCCTTCTCTGTTAAGTTCTTCAAATATTATGTTTACAAGAATAGCAGTATTTCCATCTTTTCTCGCACTTCCATTAATAGCTAATACTTTCATTTTTTAACACCTCTTTTAATATATAAAAATTAATATTTAAACATTATTTTTTAGTTTTTATTTATTATAAAACTATTTCATATTCTCTTCCCAATCTCTTACTGTTTTTATATTAGTATCATCTGCCAATTTTTCTAAATATTTAATTTCATCTTCTTTTAAGATAATATTTATAGTCTCTTTTGCTTCTTCAACTTGATGTACTTTTGTAACTCCGATAATTGGCAATGTTCCTTTAGATATAGCCCAAGCAATGCTAACTTGTGCGGGGCTTGCATTATATTTTTTTCCAACAGTTTTTAAGCCTTCAATCAATGCTTCTAATTCTTTTAAGTGAGAATTGTAAGCTTTATCTCTCGCAGTATCTTTTTTGAATGGATTTGAAATATTATATTTTCCTGTTAATGCTCCTTGTTCTAAAACCATATAAGAGAAAAACGTAATGCCTTTATCTTTAGAATATTTTAATATACCAGAGTTTTCAGAAAATCTATCTAATAGACTAAAATGATTTTGAATAGCTGATATTTTTAAACCTTCTTTTGCAAGTATCTCTTCAGCTTCTTTAATTTGTTCCATATTGAAATTTGAAAGCCCTATATTTTTTACTTGTTTATCTTTAGCTATTGGTATTATATAATTTATCCATTTTCTAAAGTCTAATGGGTTATGAATCCAATAAATATCTATTTTGTCAGTATGAAGACGTTTTTTACTTTCATCAAGCATTTCTTGAATAGGATTATCAGATTTTCCAGCTATTTGAGGAGTAAATTTTGTTGAGATTATGATATCATCTATATTTGACAAAGTTTTAATAAAATTACCCAATATACGCTCTGAAGTACCCTCTCCATAAACAGCAGCAGTGTCCCATAAATTTAGCCCTAATGACATTGCCCTATCAAATACAGGTTTTAATTCCTCTTCAAATAAACTATTTCCAAAAACTTGATCGCCTCCTGCTAAACCTGCTCCCCAAGACCAAGCTCCTAATGCTATTTTAGGCATTTTTACTTCCATAAAATTAACTCCTTATCATATGTTATTAAATTATTTTGGATTATAAATATTTTTTCTATAATATCAAATATTTAATTGTTATATTTAATTATGCTTAATAGGTATGTAAGTGAGATTATTATATTTATTAATTATTAATATTTTATTACAAAAGAAAAGAGTTAAAATAAAAAAGCCGCCGTAAATAACAGCAGCTTTCATAATTTTTATATTTCAGTAAAAATTAATATCTAGTTTCATAAGGTAAAAGTGCTATATTTCTAGCTCTTTTAATAGCTTTAGTAACTAATCTTTGATGTTTAGAACAAGTACCGTTTAAGCGTTTAGGTATAATTTTACCACTATCTTTAACATATCTTTTTAATAATTTGATATCTTTATAATCTAAAACATCAATATTATTTTTGCAGAAATAGCAAACTTTTTTCTTAAAGAATTTTTTTCTTCCGTCTTTTTCATTAGCTTCTTTATTGAAATGAGGCTTTCTTTCAGCTTTAGTTTTCACCTCTTCTTCGTTATTATTATTTTCTACATTATTATTTTCTAAATCCATTGTTTTTCTCCTAAAAAATTGAATTAATTATTAAAATGGTACTTCATCATCATCTTCAAAACTGCCTAAATCAACATTTCCGCTAGAAGCAGAAGGAGAATAGGCTGTATCCATACCAGGAGCAGCATTAGCAGAAGTTCCAAGCATCTGCATAGACTGCATAATGATTCTTACTTTAGATCTTGCAGTATTAGTATCTTTATCTTGCCATCTTTCCTGTCTTAAAGTACCCATCACAGCAACTTGCTTTCCTTTTGTAAGATATTTGCTTACAGTTTCAGCCATTTTTCCAAAAGCAACAATATCAAAGTAATTAACTTCAGTAGCATTTTTGCTGCTTACATAATAATTATTTGCTATAGAAAACTCAGCAACAGCACTTCCGCTAGGTAAATATTTAGATACAGGATCTGCTGTAAGTCTTCCTATTAAAGTTACACTGTTAAAATCTGTAGCCATAATAAAACCTGCTTAAGCCTCTTTAGAAGCTTCTTCATTAAGATTTTCTTTATTGTTTTCTTTTTTATTTTTTTGAATGATTTCATCTAAACGAACTATTATGAATCTTAATATGCTAAGCTCATAACGAAGTTCTTTTTCAATGCTTGATAAACTGCTGCCGTCGCATCTAAAATGGTAATAATAGAATTTACCCTGATTAACTTTACGAATAGGGTAGCTTAAATTATGAATACCATAATCAGCTTCATTAAAGATTTCAGCATTATAATTTTGAAGAATAGTTTTTACATGATCTTTTGCATTTTGATGCACAGCGTCATTGATTTCTGTTACGAATAATATTTCATATTCTCTCATCGTTTTTAACTCCTTGGACAAAGCTTCTCTGAGTTTGTATTAATTTTGTCTCTATAGAAGCGAAGTATGTATTTTAATCAAAATATAATAAATTATTTTTTACAAAAAGTCAATATATATAACTTTATTATCAAGTTATGTTTAATAAAGTATAAAAAAATATCCGCAAGTAAACATAATGCATTTGATTTTATTATTCAATAATAGTATAATAATAAATAATAAAAATCTTGGAGAACAAAATGAAAAAATTGCTAGTTATGTTTTTGTTTGTAGCTGTAAGTATCTCTGCTTTTGCGTATGAAACAGTTCCATATATGTTCCATAATATGGTTCCTTATGGAATTACACCAGATGAAGTTAATGAGATATTAATGGCTTCTAATTTCTCTTCAGCTGCTGCTGAACCTATAAGCGGTACATTTTATGTTAGTAAGTATCCTGATCCTGATTTAGTATGGTATAATCCTCATACTATGAAATGGATAAATGTTAAATTTACTACTAATGATGTTTCAGAACTTTTCACAAGAGATCCTGGCATTTTATATTTTAACTATGTAGTTACTAATGAATTTAAATGTATGACAGTCAGAGCTGATAATATTAACGATGATGCTACTTTAGCTGGAAAAGAAACTAAATGGGCTTATAAATTCTTCTTTCATGAAGATAAATTATTTGCTGTAAGTGCTGTTTATGAAGGTGATTACACATTAGAACAGTACAAATCAAGAAATGAAGGTAAAGAATATGCTCACCCAGGTTATGTAATGTCAAGAGGTTTATTCAGCAGAACTTTAGGCGGTTTCCATATGAAATACGGCGGTTTCCATAACAGCGGATACACTACTTTTGATGATTTTACTTCTATGAGATATGGTAATTATGCTAATAGTGCCGCTAATACTTCTTTAGCAGTTTATTATGCTACTTATGCTGGTAAAAGTATTAACTTTGTTGCTTCTTATGTAGATAATTTCAGAATGCAGCCTATAGCTAATAGATTCCAAAAATCATATTATGAAAATTATTTTGATTTTGCAGATGTTCCTGTAGGAATACCACCTGAAATTAACCCTCCTAAAGATGAAAATGCAGATGAGAATAATAATAATACTCAAGCTACTGATAATGCTCAGTAATTATAATTGATTTTAATAAATAGAGAGTCTGTATTTTGCAGGCTCTCTATTTTTTTATATTATAGTTTAAAAAATATATTTATTTTTTGCAAAAAAGATTTATACATGATATAATCTTCCAAATTAATAACTTTTATTAATGGGAGAGGTTTTTTATTATGGAGTTAAATGAATTGACTATAATTCAAATAAGAGAAAAATTAAAAAATAAAGAAATAGATGCTCCTACATTAGTTGATTCTATCATTAAGAAAATAGAAGAAGACAATAAAAGAGATGATAAAATATATGCATATATTGAAATTTTCAAAGAGGAAGCATTAGAACAGGCTAAAAAAGCACAGGAAAGAATCAATAACGGAGAAGATTTGCCTTTGCTTGGAGTTCCATTAGCTATTAAAGATAATTTATGTTATAAAGATCATTTGATGACAGCTTCTTCAAAGATGCTTGAAGGTTATAAAGCTCCTTACACAGCACCAACAGTTCAAAGATTAATAGATAATGGAGCTATTATTATAGGAAGAACTAATATGGATGAGTTTGCTATGGGAGGTACTACAGAAACTTCAAATTATGGAGTTACTAGAAATCCTAAAAACAGAGCTCATGTTCCCGGAGGTTCTTCAGGCGGTTCCGCTGCTGCAGTTGCTGCTGATTTTGCTTTCGGTGCTTTGGGAAGTGATACAGGCGGATCTATAAGACAGCCGGCTTCTTTCTGCGGTATAGTTGGTGTTAAGCCTACTTACGGCAGAGTTCCTAGACTAGGCTGTGTTGCTATGGCAAGCAGTTTAGACCAAGTGGGACCATTAACTAAAGATGTTAAAGATGCTGCTTTAATGACTAAGATTATTTCAGGATTTGATCCTAAGGAATCTACTACTTTAAATATTCCTGTACCTGATTATAATTCTTATTTAGATGGAAATATTAAGGGTATGAAAATAGGACTTGCTAAAGAGTATTATGATACAGATTTAATATCTCATGATGTTAAAGAGAATGTTATGGATGCTATAGGTAAATTAAAAGATCAGGGTGCTGAAATTGTTGAGATTAGTTTGCCTAATGCTAAATACGGCTCAAGAGTTTACACAGCAGTTATGGATGTTGAGGTTGCTTCTAATATGGGAAGATATGATGGTATAAGATACGGATATCACCCTAAAGGCGATTTTAATTTAGATGAATATTATTATACTTCGAGAAGTGTAGGACTTGCTTTTGAAACTAGAGCTAGAATATTATTTGGTACTTTGATGACAGGTAAAAAATTCTTTTACAGCCATTATCAGCATGCTTTGAAAGTAAGAAAACTTATGCAGATGGATTTTGATAATGCATTCAAGAATGTTGATGTTATAATTTCTCCTACTTCTCCTGTAACTGCAGGTCTTTTAGGTACTAGAGATCAAACAGACAGTGCTTTAAGTTTCTTGGCTGATAGTTATGTTTCTAATATTAACTTGGTTGGTTTACCTGCTATGAGTGTACCTTGCGGATCAGATAAAAATAATATGCCTATAGGTATACAATTTATTACTAAACAATTTAATGAAGTTGATATGTTTAGAATGGCTTATGCTCATGAATTGGCTAATAAATAATTGAAGTTAGTTTTGAAAATATAAGGGGGCTTTAATGCCTCCTTTTTTTATGTATTTGTAAGAATATTTAATGATATTAATTATTTTACTTTTGTTAAAGTTACAAGTATATCTTCATTTTCTATATTTTTGAAAGTTCCTTCATAACCGTATTTTTTGCATCCTCTGATAACACTTTCACAGCTTGAATGTCCGCTTACTAAAACTTCTATGATTGTATTTAATTCTATATTATTAATAGCCGCACATTTTGCCTGAAAAGAGGCTTGAGAACATGACATTCCTCTAGTATCCACTTTTATAGTATCTGGCATATAAAATCCTTTTAAATTAATCTAAATATATATAATATTTTTAAAAAATTATATAAGTTTTATTTAGAAAAATTCTTATTATTATAATAAGCATTATATTTTTATCTAAATCTTTGCCCCTGCCTTGTATTATCATAACTTTATTAAGTTTTAAGAATACAAAGCAGAGGCAAAGTTTATTATATTACTTCCAAAAATTTGCTGTATTATCTCTCTTTTTTTATCATTGCAGCACACGGCTGTGAAAGAGATATATCACTCAGCTGTATTTTCTTTCATTGTAAAACCAATGATTATACAAAATACCAATCCTAAAATAACAGCTCCCATTCCATAAGTAGTAGGACCAGAAGTAGAACTTGCTAAATTAAAGTTATGAGCAAATCCGGCACCAACTAACATACCTATAACGAATATAAAACTGTCCATATTTCCTTCCGCAGATTGTATAACTTGTCTTCCCGGACATCCTGCACCTAAAGTGAAAGCTAATCCTGTAAGAATCATTGATACAGTATTCCATAAAATATTTGTATGGGCTATTGGCTGATTTTCCATAGATAAATTAAATCTGCTTGTAGCTATATTAACTATAAAAGCAGCAACGATAAAAGCTATAACGCCTTTAGTCATATGGAAATCTTTCATAAATATTCCGTCTCTAAGTCCGCCTACAGTACAGAATCTTGATTTTTGTGCTATAAATCCTATTACTATAGAAGCTATTAATGCTATTGCTATAGGAGCCTTCATGCTTCCAGGACCAGATTCAGAGAAAAATATAGGACCGCCTTCAGAAAATTTAGTTTGTTTTAATAATAAAATTAATAGAATTATTGCTATCACTAACGGCAAGAATCCTACTAACTTATTTTTATAAGCTTTTGGCTGACCTAAAGAAAAATTTTGTTTCCAAAAGAAAACTCCTATTCCTCCGCCTATAATGATACCTATTAAACCAAATATACCATTAATATCACCTCCTGCTACTCTAAGCAAAGTTCTCCAAGGACATCCTAGAAAAACTAAAGCTCCTATCATAGCAAAGAAGCCTAAACAGAATCTTATAATAGGTGAACTTCCTCCCTTAGGAACAAATTCCTTAGAGAGCATTGCTGAAACTGTAGCACCAATAACAAGCCCAATTAACTCAGGTCTTATATATTGTACTGCAGCCGCTCTATGTAATCCCAAAGCTCCAGCCAAATCACGGGTGAAACATGCTATACATATACCCATATTGGCAGGATTTCCCATTACAGCGAGCCAAGCAGCTATAGCACCTATAACAGCACCAGCTATTATAACTCCTATAGAGCTTGTGAAAATGTTTTTATTCATTTTCAACTCCTTTTATATATTTTTTGCAATTTTATAATAAAAAATGTTTATTATCAATATATAAGTTTTTTTTTTGACAATTATTGTTATTTGTTTTAAAATAAATTATTAGTTTATAATACAATTATGGATTTTAATTATGTTTTATTTGCAAAAAGAAAGTGAATTTTTAGAAGAGTATAAAGATGCTGCTTTTATAATAGGTTCTCCTGATTTCTTTGGGGCTAGGGCAGAAGATGATGATAAGATAAATGTACTTATGATGTGCATTGCATATAAAGATATTGAAACAGGGCATATAGAAAAAAATAAAAAAATAGTTGTAAGAATGAAAATTGATGAAAAAGAATTGGATTATTATAAAAAGATAATAAAGAGAGAGTCTGTTGTAAAATTAAAAGTAAGATACGAAAAAGAACAGGGAGATGAGCTTGCTGAGTTTTTGCTTGCTGATATTATAGATAATAATTACAAAGATGAAGATTTAAATAAAATGCTTAAAGAGTATTTAAAGCCTATTTATTATAATGATGAAGTTCTTGGTGATTTTTTATATAATAGAATGGTAGGTTCTTTTGATAAAGAGATTGAATGGCTTAATAATAAAAAAGTGCTTATGGCATTTGATGATTCTAATGAAAATGATAAAAATAAAGCTGTTAATTTTTTAAGAGATATATTTTTGGATAAGGAAGAATTTGACAAAAAAATAAAGGATTACTCTGCAAGAAAGATTATCAGAGAGGGTAACAATATTTCTTCTAAAAATGGAGGAAATACTATTGATGAGGATTTGTTTATTAAGGAGTTTATGAGTAAAATTGATTTTTTAGAAATTATAGTTCATGAAAAAGATGATTATGTTAATTATAGGTTGGGAAATAAGAGAGTTTTTAAAATGGATATAATTGCTGAGGGTAATCTTAGCGGAAATTTATTTAATGCTTTTATAAGTCCTTTTTAGTGAAAAATAGATTTTTTAGTATTACATATTAAATGTATAAAATGTATTGTGCTGAAAATAAAAACCATAGTATATAATAACTATTATTAATAAATATTTATATTTATAATATTGACATTTTCTAATATAATCGGTAAAATATTTTTAAAAATGATTATGGATTTTTATATATGATGAGAAGTGTTATAAAATCCAAAATAAACAGACTTACAGTTACAAGGACAGATTTAAACTTCAGAGATTCAATAACGATAGATGAAGCTTTGCTTGATAAATCAGATATAATGGATGGTGAGAGGGTATCTGTTATTAATTTGAGTAGTGATATTCGCTTTGAAACTGAAGTTGTTAAAGGTATAAGGGGTACAGGTATCATAGGTATAAATGGAGATAATGTTCATTATGCAAAAAAAGATGATACTATAATAGTTCTTTCCTACGGGCATATACCGGAGGAAAATATAAAGAATCATAAAACTAAAATAATATTTGTTAATTCGTATAATATGGTACTTGAATAATAAAAATTAGGAGAGATATTATGGAAAAAATTTTCAAAGCAGGTATTGATATTGGTTCAACTACTGCAAAAATGGTTGTATATGATAATGACAACATGATATTTAAAACTTATGTCAGACATAATGCCGACATAAAAGATACATTATTATCTATACTTGATAATTTACAGGCTATGCATGGTGATTTGAAACTTTCACTTGCTATGACAGGTACAGCGGGTATGGGTATATGTGAGAAGACAGGAGTTAGTTTTGTACAAGAGGTAATTGCTTCTTCAACAGCCATTAGAAAGATTTATCCTTATGGAAGAACTTTGATAGATATCGGAGGGGAAGATGCTAAAATTATAGTATTTGATGATAACTTCAAAGCCGATATAAGAATGAATGGTAACTGTGCAGGCGGTACAGGCGCTTTCATAGACCAAATGGCTACACTTCTTAATGTTCAGCCTTCAGAACTTTCTACATTAGCAGAAAAATCAACTTCTATATATCCTATGGCAAGCAGATGCGGAGTATTCGCAAAAACAGATGTGCAGACTCTCATAAGCCGTGATATTCCTAAAGCTGATATTGCTAAAAGTATATTCCAAGCTGTAGCGGTTCAAACAGTTAATACTTTAGCTAAAGGTTTTGAGATTAAGCCTAAGATATTATTTACAGGCGGTCCTTTAACATTCCTTCCAGAATTAAGAAGAACTTTCTTAGCTCTTTTAGATGCTACAGAAGATGACATGTATACTGTTGATCACCCAGAATTAACAGCTGCAATAGGTGCTGCTTTCGGGGAAATAGAAGAGCAGACTATAATAAAAGTTTCTGATTTTACTAAATTAGTTCAAAATATTTCTGCAGAGGTAAAAATTACTAACTCTAAAACAAGAGAAGCTTTATTTACAAGTCAGGAAGAATATGAACAGTGGCAGGAAGATCATAGCAAAGATAAAGTAAGAGCTGCTGATGTTTCTACTGTTAATGGCAAAAATACATTCTTAGGTATAGACTCTGGTTCTACTACTACAAAAATAGTTATTATCGATGAAGACGGACAGGTAGTATTAAGACATTATAGAAACAATAATGGAAATCCTGTTGGTGCTGTTACTGAAGGTCTTACAGAGATAAAAAAAGAATTAGATGAAAAAAATATTAAAATAAATATAGCAAGAACTGCTGTTACAGGATATGGTGAGGATTTAATAAAAGCCGCTTTCAATATGGACGAAGGTATCGTTGAAACTATGGCTCATTACAGAGGTGCTAAGGCTTTTGATAAAGATGTCAGCTTCATACTTGATATAGGCGGACAGGATATGAAGGCTATATTCATTAAAGACGGTATTATAGAAAATATTGAAATTAATGAGGCTTGTTCTTCAGGATGCGGTTCATTCATAGAAACATTTGCACGAGGAATGGGTTATAAAGTAGATGATTTTGCTAATATTGCCTGCGAATCTGCAAGCCCTTGTGATTTAGGAAGCCGCTGTACAGTATTTATGAATAGTAAAGTAAAACAATCATTAAGAGAAGGTTCTTCTGTTTCTGATATTTCTGCCGGTCTTGCTAAAAGTGTTACATTAAACTGTTTTACTAAAGTATTAAAAATTACTGATACTTCTATTTTAGGAGATCATATAGTAGTTCAAGGCGGTACTTTCAAAAACTCTGCTGTTCTTCGTTCTGTAGAAAAATTCTTAGATAAAAAAGTTATTCGTCCTGATATATCTGAGCTTATGGGTGCTTATGGCTGTGCATTGCTCGCTTTGGATACTTATAATACAAAAGAAGAAGAGACTACTTTTATAGGTTTGGATAATTTACAGGAAGCTAATGATTATGAAAGAAAACAGCTTACTTGTAAAGGATGCGAAAACCTCTGTACTGTTACAAGATTAAAATTCAAAGATTTAAAATCATTCTACACAGGAAATAAATGTGAAAGAATATTCTCAAATAAAGGTACAGGCGAAAAGAAATACGGTATGGATATTACTCAGAAAAAACTTTCGCTTCTTTTTGACAGACCTTTAGCCCCAGCAGCAGATGAAATAAAAGGTACTATTGGTATACCTCGCGTACTTAATATGTATCAAAACTTCCCATTCTGGGCTACTATACTTGTAGAATGCGGATACAGAGTACAGTTATCTTCACCTTCTAGTATGGCTATAGCTGAAAAAGGTTCTGGTACTGTTATGAGTGATAATATATGTTTCCCTGCTAAAATAGCTAACGGACATATATATGATTTGATAGAATCTAAAGTAGACAGAATATTCTATCCTTCTGTAGTTTTAGAAAAAACTGAAGATGACGGAAGTTTCAATAGTTATAACTGTCCTGTAGTAACAGGATACCCTGATGTAATAGACAGTTCTATTAGCCCATTAACTAAATACGGCATACCTTTTGATGCTCCGACAATTTCTTTCTTGAATGAAGATTTATTATATAAAGGCTGTAAAGCTTATTTTGTAAAAGTGCTTGGAATAAACAAAAAAGATTTCGACAGAGCTTTCAAAATGGCTTTAAAAGAGCAGGAGAGAATAAAAAAAGAATTAAAAGCTGAAGGAAAAAAGATAATAGAACATGCCAAAGAAACTCAGACACCTACTATACTTATAGTAAGCAGACCTTATCATATTGATCCATTAATCAACCATAAAATACCTGAAACTATTGCTTCATTCGGTATTAATGTGCTTACTGAAGACGGTCTTGATATAGATGAATCTCTTGCTGATGTACAAGTATTAACTCAATGGTCTTATCCTAATAAAATGTTTAAAGCTGCTTTATGGGCTGCTAAACAAAATGATATGAAACTTGAGGTTGTTCAAATTAATAGTTTCGGATGCGGTCCTGATGCCACTACTTCAGATGAAATAAAATCTATACTTAATGCTTATGGTAAGAGTCCTACTTTGGTAAAAGTAGATGAAATATCAAGTCCCGGAAGTATTAGATTAAGAATACGCTCTATGATAGAAAGTATGAAAATGAAAGGCGATTTCATACCTAAAGAAAAACCAGAAAGAACTATCATTAAGAGATATGAGAAAAATGATAAAAGAAAAATACTTGTTCCTAAATTCGCTCAATTCTATGACAGCATGATACAAACTCTTTTGGAAAGAAGCGGATATGAACCTATAGCTTTACCAGATCCTGATATAGAATCTGTAGAATTAGGTTTAAGATATGCTAATCAGGATATATGTTATCCTGCAACTATTGTAGTTGGTGATATTATAAGAGCAGTTCAAAGCGGGCAGTATGATCCTAATGAAATAGCTGCTGGTATTACTCAGACAGGAGGACAATGCCGTGCTAGTAACTATGCTTCTCTTATAAAAAGAGGTTTAATTAATGCAGGTTATCCAGATGTTCCTGTTGTTACTGTAGGTCTTACTGTAGCTAATGATCAGCCGGGTTTTGAAATATCAAAAATGGATTTGATGAAAGAAGGTGTTGTAGCTATGCCTTATGCTGATGCTATATCTACAATGTATTACTACACTGCAGCCCGTGAGGTGAAAAAGGGAGAAGCTTTGGCTCTTGCTAATAAATATATAGCTTTACACCCTAAAGATTTTGCTCTTAAACCTACTGATAAACTATTAAAACAAGCTGTTGCTGAGTTTAATGCTATTGAAACTAATGATTTGGATATGCCTAAAGCTGGTTTGGTAGGTGAGATTTATGTAAAATATAACAACTTTGCTAATGGAGATGTTTGCGATTGGCTTATGGCTAAAGGAGTTGAAGTAATAGTTCCGCCTGTATTTGACTTCTTTGTACAGAAAGTTATAAGTGAACAGGTTAATAAAGAAACTCATGCCAGAGAGGTATCATTCCTTGGATATTACGGCTCTAAACTTTCAGAAAAAATTATTGATGTAAGAGTAGATTCTATTAATCAGATAATGTCTAAATTCAAAGGTTTCAGACCTGCTCATCATATTCGTCAAATAGCTGAAAATGCTGCTAAAGTTACTGCTATGACTAACCAATTCGGAGAGGCTTGGCTTTTACCTGGTGAAATAGCTACTTTCGCAGAAGAAGGTGTTAATAATGTACTTTGCTTACAGCCTTTCGGTTGTATTGCTAATCACATTATAGCACGAGGTATTGAAACTAGACTTAAAACTAGATATCCTAATTTGAATCTTCTTTATTTGGATATGGACGCTGGTGCTAGTGAAGTTAATACTATAAACCGTTTAGAGTTTTTCGTTCGTTCTGCTAAAGACAGTATGAACAGTGTTATGGCTGAAGAAAGTATAAAAGATGAAGTTGGAGCTTATGCTAAATAATTAGTATTAGTTACTTAAAATATAAAAAAGATTATATAATGAAAGGCTTACAGATTATAATAATTTGTGAGCCTTTTTTATTTACACTTTTTGAGAGCTGGAGTTATTACAAATAATAGACTTATTTGAAGAGTACTTTATAAGATTATACATAAAATTTTAGTAATTTATTAATTATAAAAATAATGTTTTATATATTGTATAAAATATTATTTAAGTATATAAATATGCATTCCTTATTATCAGGTGTGCTGTACATGATGCTTAACTGTAACTTTATCAGCATGCAGATGAGACTTACTTAGCATACAGCTCAATGGCAGCATCTTAAAATAAGTGGATAAAAAATAATAAAGACATAAAAGTAAAGGATAAAACTTATGAAAAGATATTTAACAATAAAAAATTTCAGAAACATTAACCCTATAATAGTGAGCAAAGATGCATCAGATAAAGAAAAAGAAAATGAAGTAAAATACGGCAGATTATATCTTAACGGCGATGTAGAGCAGGGGGCATTAATAAGTATCATAGGAGCAAACGGCACTGGTAAAAGTAATATACTTTCCGCTATAGAAAAAGCATTTAAAGGCGATATAGATGATAAAATAGATAACCCTAAAATAGAAGGTTTTATAGGATGCAAACCTGAATTAGAAGTATTTATTGAATCAGACAGCGGGCTTATATACAAAGGTAAGTGTGAAACTATAGAGGTAAAAAAACAAGGATATGGCGATGAATATGAATATAAATATAAACTTGTATGGGAATTAGAAGAAAATAAAATTAATACTGATAGTATATTAATCAAAGATTATCTATTAAAGATAACAGATTATATATTTAAAACCGAAATGAACATAGATGAAAATAATAATAAAAAAAATATAGATGAAAATAATATAATTTATAGATGGAATTATATTTATGATATTTATAAAAATAATTATGAACTTGATAATAAATCAAAAAAAGAATACACTTATGAAGATATATTAAATTATACTGTATCAAAAATAATGGATATAATTTCTAAGTACAAAGAAAATGAAAATATAGATAAATTAAAATTATTAATTAGCTTGCTTGATAAAACATTCTATAGAGAAAATGAAACTTCTAAATATTGCGAGTTCAATTTTAATGAAAATTTAATTGATAAAAATTATTTTGAAAAATTATTATATATATTAAAAGAAATTGAATGTAAAGATATAAACATATATGTTCATAGAGAAAATATAAAAGACAGCGAGCTTACAGTAAAATGTTATGGAACTAGAATAGATAATATTATATATAAATCTAATTTTCTGCGTTCATTATTCAAAGCTTCTGATAATATGGAAATGTATAATAATTTAATAGAAAACTATACTGATATATTATTGGATGTTGCTTTTACAAAGCAGACAGAAAGTGAAATAAATAAGCTTTTTGAGAGCACTGTATCAAAAAAATTCAATGAGCTTTATAAATCAGATAATGAATATAAATTTAAAATAGCATTAGAAGAGCGTACTATAAAAATATATTTTGAAACTAAAAATGGACTTACAAATTTAGAAAATGAATCTGAAGGCTTTAATTGGTTTTTTAGTTTATTCTTTAATACAATAAATCCTAATGAATTAAAAAAAGGTGATATAATAATAATTGATGAACCAGAACAGCATTTATCAGTACCTTTAATAAAAGAACTAAGAAAATTTTTAAAAGAGTTTGCAAAAGACAATGGAATTACCATAGTAACATCCACTCAAATCCCTTATTTTGCTGATATTAATTATTTAGATGAATTAAAAATAGTAGAACCTAAACAAGATGGTATGGGGGTAAAAATAGAAAATGATTTCTCTGCAACTTACGGGAAAGTAGATACATTAGAAAAAATTATCAATGCATTTGGGGTAAAGCATATAGATGTTATGAGAGATACTAAAATAGTATATGTTGAAGGTATTATAGATTATAATTATATTACAGCTTTCAAATTATTAATGGAGTATATAGAAAACAAAGAAATAAATACAGCTTTTATGCCTATTAACGGGGTGGGAAGACCTAATGATGAAAGACAAAAAAATGATATAATAGATTCTTTATTTAAACTTTCTAGTAAACCAATTTTATTAATTGACAGTGATATTTCAGCAGATCAATTTACAGAATTAGCAGAAGGAACAAGTTTGAAAATAACTCAGCTTAAAGATATTAATCCAAATTTCATTACAATAGAAGATTTATTTGATGATAAAGATAAACAAATTTATAAAATATGTAAAAATCATAAAGATGCTTTGATTTCTGCTTTGTTCAAAAATAATATAATAGACTATTATAATGATAAAAAAATATCTCAGACAACTATTGATAATTTCTTTAAGGTTATTAGAGAAATAGATTAATGAAAAATGATACTAAAAATAAGAGTCATTGTATAGTATTATTATATCTGATTCATTGAAGTATTTAAATTTAGAATATAAATTTAAAAAAATTAAATTTTCTCAAAAAATAATAAAAAATTAATATTTTAGGGAACTTTTATATATTGAATTCGTCTAATTAGTAAATTAAATATACCAATAGGGAGTAGACCTATGAAAAGAAATCTTTTTGTTATCATCACATTATTATTAACAGCAGTATTATGTAATGCACAAACTAATGAAGCTTCATACGAGCTTGACAATGTAAAAGTTGTTAATAAAAATGGCTTAGCTATTAATGATTTTATATCATTATGGAAATCTGATCCTAATATAATATTAGTTGATGTCAGAACACCTCAGGAAATTAAAGAAACAGGAACTATAAAAAATGCTGTCAATATTGATTATAGGGCTAAAGGCTACAGCAAAAAACTTTTATCATTGGATAAAAATAAAAAATATATGTTCTATTGCAAAACAGGCGGACGCTCTGGAAAGACAGTGCAGTATTTGATTGATAATGGATTTAAAAATGTATATTATCTTAAAGATGCAGGATATGCAGAATTTTCATCTGCTTTAAAATAATTATATTTATTAAGTACATAAAGATAAGGGACTGTTTATTACAGTCCCTTATTTATCTAAAAAATCATTTAAATTTTATACGCTCTGTATTATCAATAGCACTCTCTGGAACATTCTTATATTCTTTTAGAGTTTTTATTATTAAATCTCTTATATCAAGTCCTGTATATATGGTATTTTCACCGTACTGAAATAAAGGTTTTCCTCTTTCATCAATATATTTTTCGCCTCCATTAAATATATAATCGGCAACTGCAGCTACATATTTTTCATTGTCATTTATAGTTTTTCCTTTTATATATGATTCTAAAAGTTTTCCATTACTGTCAAAATTAATAATGCAGTCTTTTGAAACCTGTAAAAATGCTCCTTCTCCTTTTCTCGAAGCTGATAACTCTAATATATTTTTTAAATCTTTTCCACTTAAAGTTGTAAGTATTATTAAATTGTCGAATGGGAAAAACTCATACATATTTCCTAATGTAACTTTTCCGCTTGGGAGTTTTCCTCGTAAAGAACCTGAATTTATTAATGCTATATCAATACCTTCCTGAGATGAAGCAGCTATATCAGAAACAAAATTTCCTAAAGCAGTGGATTTATTTCTAACATTTTCATCAGTTAATTCATAGGGAAGTTTTGCTATTTCAATATTAAATTCTTTATCTACCTCAATCTGCATTTGATGTATTTTAGCCAATATATTTTCATCTTCTTTTATATCTTCATCTAATCTATTGAGTTTATATTCAGGATAAGCATATTTTCCATTTTTGAATATTATATCAATAGTCCCAATATACTCTCCATATTCTCCTGCCTGCACTATTGTGGTATTTCCTATAACAACAGGACTATTTAATAGGGTATGAGTATGTCCCCCTATTATTATATTAAATGTATTTGGTATTTCCTGAGCTATTTTTTTGTCAGTATCGAATCCTGCATGACTTAATAGAATTGTTATATCGTTTGTAGTATTTAATGGTATTTCTGCTAGGAGATTTTTTAGAGATGCAGCTTCATCTTCTATATCTATATAATCAAGCCCCTGAATTATATTCATTTTTTCACTTTGTAAAACTCCAACTATTGCTGTGTGTATTCCGTTAATATTTGTTACTATATATGGAAGAACATAATTTTCGCCTGTTGCTTTTACTTTAACATTGCATGCTATTGTTGGGAAATTTCTATTACTTATAATATTATTTAATTGCTCTATTCCAAAATCAAATTCATGATTTCCCAAAGCTGCTGCATTAAACCCCATGTCATTCATAAGTTCTGCTTCGTCCATACCTTGATATACAATAGAAAATACGCTTCCTGCAATTGTATCGCCTGCATGCATTACTATAACATTTTCATTTTCTTTTTTTACATTATCAATAAAAGTTTTTCTTCTAGCGGCACCTGCGTATCTGTTTGTAGAACCGTCTTCTTTTGATATAGTAATAAATTCCTTATTTTTTGAATGTGTGTCATTTACATGTACTATTGTAAGAACTTTTTGATTATTTACATCATTAGAACATGATAAAATAAAAATAGAAATAATTAATACATATAAGTTTTTCATTTGAATATCCTAGCATATAATAGTTTAATGATATAATATTAACTTTTAAAGTCAATAATTTAAAGTTTGACTAAAACATAAATAGGTTTATGATATACAAAATATAAACTATATTAAAAAATAATAGACGAGATAATTATGAGTAATGAAGCAATATTAGATAATAATAATAATTTAAAATCAAATGAGCTTGGAAATAAGCCTGTAGGAAAATTGCTTTTTCAGCTGGCACTTCCAGCAATAGCAGCACAAATAATAAATGTACTTTATAATGTTGTAGACAGAATGTATATAGGACATATTCCTGATATTGGGGCAATGGCTTTAACGGGTGTAGGAGTTACAATGCCTGTTATAATGGCGGTGTCGGCATTTGCGTATCTTATCAGCATGGGAGGAGCTCCTCGTGCTTCTATTATGATGGGAAGGCAGGATTATAATAAAGCTGAAGAAATAGTTGGAAACTGTGCTATGACATTAATTATTATTTCAGTAACTTTAACTATAATATTGTTATTATTTTCAAGGCCTCTTCTTATGATTTTCGGATCAAGTGAAAACACTATTATATATGCATTAAGATATTTAAGAATATATTCAATAGGCACAATATTTGTTCAGTTGGCTTTAGGACTCAATGCCTTTATTACTGCTCAGGGGAAAGCAAAAACAAGTATGTTTACAGTTTTGATAGGAGCTTTAACCAATATAATATTGGATCCCATATTTATATTTGTATTTAATATGGATGTAAGAGGTGCAGCACTTGCCACTATTATATCGCAGGCTATATCATGTATATGGATACTTTCTTTTATGACTTCAAATAGAAGCATATTAAAATTGAAATTAAAAAATTTGAAAATATCTCCTAGGATAATACTTCCATGTTTAGCTTTAGGTTTTTCTCCGTTTATAATGCAGTTTACAGAAAGTATTTTATTTGTATCTTTTAATACATCACTTTTGAGGTATGGAGGAGATTTAGCTGTTGGTGCTATGACTATACTAAGCAGTATTATGCAGTTTTCTTTTCTTCCTATAATGGGACTTACTCAAGGAGCTCAGCCTATTATAAGTTATAATTACGGAGCAAATAATTTAAATAGGGTAAAATCTGCTTTTAAGATACTATTAATAAGCTGTATTTCTTTTTCTTTTTTAATGTGGTTTATATCCGAATTTTTTCCTTATGTTTTCGTAAGGATATTTACAAGTGATGAAGAATTAATAAATTATGCTGTTTGGGCTTTAAAAATATATATGGCAGCTTCATTGATATTCGGAGCACAAACTGCATGTCAGCAGACATTTGTTGCTTTAGGAAATGCTAAAATATCTGCATTCTTAGCTATATTAAGAAAGGTAATATTATTAATACCGCTTATATTTATATTACCAATATTTTTTGAAAATAAAGTAATGGCGGTACTGCTTGCAGAACCTATAGCTGATTTTTTAGCTGTTTGTACAACTGTAACATTGTTTACAATTTCTTTTAAAAAATTACTCAAAAATAGTTCTATATAGTAATATTATATAATGTTTGATTGATTTTAAAAAATATAATTATATTTATAAATATTGTATATTCTTTTTATTAATAAATATTATAACATAATTAATTTTATATTGAAAAACAATATTGTTTATACTATACTATATTTTAGAATGTATTTTAGGGTTTTTTATTATGTTAAAAAGATTAAATTTAAATGTAAAGATTAGTTTAGTAATACTTGTACCTTTAATAATAATGCTCATGATATCAAATATTGTCAATATCATATATGTAAGAAAATCAACTATAAAACTTATATACAGCATACTTGATAATAAAGCTAAATATGAAGTTGTCATGTTAAAGTCTTTTATGTATAGAGATTCAGAATATATAACAGGTTTAGCTAATACTTTATCTGGATTTTATGGTGATAATATTTTAGATAGAAATTTTTATGAAAGAGTATCATACAATTTTTTGAATAATTTACCTAAAAGAGTAAACGGATTATTAATAGCATTTGAACCTAATATAATCGGAAATGATAATGATTATGCTGACTCTGAGAAATATGGTTCTTCAGGCGGACGATTTAATTATTATGTATCAAGAGATAATGATATTATTAAAGATAATTATTTTGATAATAAAATATTTCAGGAAAAGTATTATACAGAAACTTTAAGAAGCGGAGAAATATATATTACAGATGTATATAGTTCTCCTTTGCATAATAATGCTATGATTTATACTTGGGCTGTACCTATAAAATCAGGGAATAGAACTATAGGTGTAATTTGTGTAGATGTTCTTATAGACTCCATTTATGGTATATTGGAGAATATTCAATTATTCAATGGTACAACAACAACACTTTTTGATAATTCTGGATTTATTGTTTATGATAGTGATAAAGAAGAATATATATTTAAAGAACTTCATGATATATATCCGTATTATAGAGTTCATAATGTATTTGAAAATATTGTAAATGGAAAGAGTGTATTATTTCAAAATTTCAGCGGTACATTACAAAAATATTATACCTATTCATTTACCCCTATGGAAATAATAAAAAATAAGTATTGGGGATTAAAGGTAACAGCTCCTAATGATGAGGTATTAAAAGAAAGTAATACTATAAGAAATGTGATGATTGCAATATCTTTAATGATAATTATTGTAAGTTCTATAATTGTGCCTATAATAATTAAAACAAAAGTATCTAATTTGATAAAAGTTTTAGCTAATGATATTACTTTTATGTCCCAAGGAGATTTAACTGTTGAGATACCTAAGGTACTTTATAAGAGAAATGATGAATGGGGAGATATAGCAAGAGGCTGGGATAAAGCTATGAACAATTTTAATAATATAATAAATACAGTGAAGCATTCAGCAGAACAAGTTTCCATAGCTGCTAATGAGGTATTATTAGGTAATAATGATTTATCTCAGAGAACAGAAACACAAGCTTCCAGCTTGGAAGAAACAGCAGAATCTATGAATGAAATGGCTAGTGCTATCAAAGAATCAGCAGAAAGTGTTTCAGAAAGTGCTTCTATGGTATCAGATGCAAAACAGTCTTTAAATAAAGCCGGTGATATAGTAGCAGACAGTGTAAATAAAATGAATGATGTATACGAAGCTAGTTCCAAAATAATGGATATTACTAAACTTATAGAAGGAATAGCCTTTCAAACTAATATACTAGCACTTAATGCTTCGGTAGAGGCTGCTAGGGCAGGTGAACAGGGAAGAGGATTTGCAGTTGTAGCTAGCGAGGTAAGAAATTTAGCACAGAATACTCAGGAATCTGTCAAAAATATTACTTCATTAATTACAGATAGTAATGATAAAATAAAATTAGCTGCTGCAAGTGTTCAGCAGTCTCAGGATATGTTTAATGAAATACTAGAAAAAATGGATAGAGCTTCTACTATAATGGATAGAATCAATGTTGCCGTGCAAGAACAGGAGAAAGGAATAGATCATGTAAATATTGAAATTAGTAATATAGATTCTTCTATTCAAAAGAATGCCGCTTTAGTGTCTGAGGCAGCTTCTGCTTCTGAATCTCTTCTTAGTGAGGCAAATGATTTGATTAAAGCCATAGAATATTTTAAATTAAAGTCTTAATTTATATAATATTTTATTTAAATCATTTTTCACAATTGAAATATATATGTAAATTATGTATAATAGTATAGAAAATATTAGGGTTTTTATGCTGTTATAGACTATCAAGTGAAATTAACTTGAGATATATCAATATTATTATTAGTAAATCATATATTCGAATTCTCTAAAAATCCTTATGAATTTATATTTTTGATTATAGTTATAATTATTATGAAGTTTAAAAAATTTAATTTTAAATAGAGGTTTTATTTATGTTTAAAAGAGTAAGTCTTCAGGTAAAAATTAGTTTAATTATATTAATACCATTATTGATAATGATAGCAATATCAAATGTGGTAAACATCATTTATGTACAGAATGTAAGCAGTAAGTTGTCATATAAGATATTGGAAGAAGTGGCAAAAGGAGAGGGAAGTAAATTAACTGCTGTGGTTAAAGAAGATCTTTATGAAATAACCGGTCTTAAATATACATTAGAAAATATGTACAATTCAGGTATTACAGATAGAAATGCTTATGAGAATGTAGTTGGAAATTTTTTTAGAATTCTTCCTGAAACTGTAGTAGGCGTTATGTTAGCTTTTGAACCTAATATAGTAGGTAATGATGCTGCATATAGCAATGTTTATCCTTTAACAAAGGGACAGCAGACTTATTATATATCAAGAATATCAGGAAATAATGTACAGGAAAGGGCATTATCTGCCAGTGATATAGATGCTGATTATTATAAAGAGCCTATATCAAAAGTTAAAGAGTATTTATCAGGAATATATGACTTTGATCTTGGAAACAATGATGTAGTAAAAATGTATACTTGGTCTATACCTATAATGTACAGAAATAAACCTATAGGTGTCATAAGTGCTGATATAAAAATAGAAACATTAAATCCTACTATGGAAGATATAAGACCTTTTGAAAATTCAGAAGGATTGTTGTACGATCATTATGGTAAAATATTGTATGATGCGGGAGAAACAGCTAATTTAGGTAAAAATATGTATGATTTATATTCCCGTTATAAAAGCTATAATGTATTTGAGAAATTATCTAGGGGGGAAACAGTTTCTTTTGAAAATTACACTGATTATTATAAAGGAAAAGCTACATATTATTTTGTGCCTTTGGAAGTATCAGAAGGGCAGTATTGGATGCTTGAAATAATGGCTTCAAGCAAAGATATTTTTAAAGACAGTAATACTATACGAAATGTTATGATAATTATATCTTTAATTATTATCATAATAGCATCAATAATGATTCCTATTATAATTAGAAATAAAGTTGTTAATGTAATAGTATTTCTATCCAAGGATATGCATAAAATTTCTAATGGCGATATATCATTTAGAATATCAAAAAAATTTCTTAATATGAATGATGAGTGGGGAGATATAGCAAATAGTTTAGATAATATACTTAATAATTTAAATAAAGTTGTAAGAACTGTAAAAAATTCTGCTGAAAGAGTTTCTGCTGAAGCAAATCAAGTTTTGGAAGGCAATAATGATTTGTCGCAAAGAACAGAGTCTCAGGCTTCCAGCTTGGAAGAGACTGCTGCTTCTATGAATGAGATGGCTGGTGCTATCAAAGAATCAGCAGAAAGTGTTTCACAAAGCACTTCTATGGTGTTAGATGCTAAGGAATCTTTAAATAAGGCTGGTGATATAGTAGCAGACAGTGTAAATAAGATGAATGATGTATATGAAGCTAGTTCTAAAATAATGGATATTACTAAACTATTTGCTATATGATATCTTCTTCTACTGATTCTTCTTGAGGTTCTGATATATCTTCTTTCAATTCTTCTTCTTGAGATTCTGGAGTTATTTCTTCTGCTTTTGATTCTTCTGCTGGTTCTGATTCTTTTATATCACTTTCTTTCCTACTCTCTTCATACTCTTCATTCATCTTCTGAAATTTAGATATATAATCATTATTTGAAACATCTTCATCATTATTAGATTCTTGATTTTGCAAATAATCATTATACATCTTAGATATGTAATCATTAGTTAATTCAGGAGTTTCTTCTTTTTCAATTTTCTAATAAAACACCGAATTCCAATCTGTCAAATTCAACGCCGCTAAAATCCCAAGAATCACCATATTTAGAAGCACCTTGATTTTTCAAATTCATTTCAGATGAAGCATATAAAAAAGGAAGATCTACATTATTATCAGGATAAAATCTTAAAGCAGTATAATTATTTCCCATATCATAATTATCAGATCTTTCAAGAACTCCTGTTAATGTAATCTCTCCATCAAAATAAACCATACCATCACTTTCTGCATTATAGGCTTTAAGTGTATTTTTTGTTACTTTACCATCATAGCTTAAAAGTTCAGAAAAATACGCTTCACTAGGTGGAAATGCCCATAAAAAATTAATGCTTAAAAGAAATAAAATAATTTTTTTCATTGAATAACTCCCATTATATATAAAAAACTTGTTCGTTAATAAGCCCTGCCATTTTGAAAAATGGCAGGCACTCACAAGTTTTTTATTTAGTTTATATAGTTTTCAAAGGCTCGTAATTTTTTATTTTGTTGCTATGCTCGCGACGAAGTCCACATTGCGAAGCAAGGTGCAGCCGCCTTAAATAAGCTAGTGAGTTTACTCACTCACACGTCTGTGCCCTGTGGGGCTGGCTTCGGCTCACTTGGTATTGTTATGCTCTTTTAATAGCCTACATTTTCAAGTTTTACCTGCGAACCATGCACAAAGCCATGAATTGCATCTTTTCCGTCTTCAGCCTCTGGAGGAAGATAAAATACTTCAAGCCACTTTGTTTCGATATCTTTATAATTCTCATAATCAATACCTGCTCCATTGATAGATAATAAAACTCCCCCATTATTAATCATATCTCTTTTCAAAATCTTTCCTATTATTTTTCCATTTGCTTTATCTCTTATATTCACATAATTGTCTTGAGAATTATATTGAAGTTCGTTGTAAGAAACATTTCCTGAATTATAATTATTTTTACTAAAATACTTTGTTTCTACATCACCTAAAGCCTTAAAACCTACAATATCACCGTAAGCCTCTCTTCCTGCATCACCTTCTCCATAAAAACGATAATTTCTAATTGTAACTTCAGCTCTTACAGCAGCAGCACCTAAAAATCTTTTATTTAAAGCTTATAAATAGTTTTAAGGAGTGAATATGTTTAAGTTAATACTAATTTTTTTAATAGGTGTTATGGTATTATTTACTTTTATTGAAATAGTAAAATACTATAACAAGTTTATGAATGAGATTGAAGGAACTTTTACTGAGAGATTAAAAGCTCTCATTAAAGAAAAAACATCAATATATTATTTTATTAAATTAACTTACGGATGTATTATCTTTTTTATAGCTGTAATTTCATAGAACTCATTATGAATACATTTATTAAAGTCTGACTAAATGAAAAAGATTTTCTGCTATGTTTAATCTTTATAGAATGATGAATAATTAATAATTTCTAATATTTTTTATTATATGTATATGGTTTTGTGTTTTTAATAGCATTTTGCCTCCTAACTTTACTTGTATCCTTAAAGACATATAAAAAAAACTTTATATATTAAAAATACAAATTATTTTATATTGATCAGGTGATGCTTGTCAAGGCTGGAACTATTCAAAGTTTCAGCCGCTTTTTTTATTTTATATTATAAATATATAATTTATGTATATATTCTATATATTCACCTAATGACATTTTGTATTTTCCTGCGTAGTTTTTAATATCATTAAAATTATTTTTTTCTACTAAAGCTGCCCAAGTCATTTTTTTTGTATTTTCGCTTTTTATTATAGATGTATCTTTTATATTTTTGCATGAATTATGTATCTCTTCTATATATTCGCCTAATGACATTTTATAATTATGAGCATATTTTTTCATATCTTTAATAATATCTTTACTACAATAAAATCCTAAATAAACTTTTTTTTCCTTTTCTGTAGGAAGTATTAATTCTATAATATCTTTAGTTTTGTTCTTTTTTATTTCTTCCACTTTTTATTCCTTATATATTTTTTTATCTATACTTTATAAAAAATATATAAGGAAATATGAAAGGAATAAAAAAGGTGTAACTAACTGTTACACCAAAGATAATAAAATTATAATAGTAGATTATATAAAATAAAGATAAAAGTTATTTACTATTAGTTTATAATAAAAAATATTATTTTCAATAAAAATTAATATTATAATTTTTTATTAAACATATCAATAATATAATAATACTCTTTACTATTTTAAAAACAGTAATATAATATTGATATCAATATTGAACATAGTTTTAACTCCTGTTAAGATTATGTGAGGCTGTAGGCTTTGCAGAGTTTACAGCTGATTTTTTTTAATTATAATCATCAGATTTCTTTTTAATAAAAACTTTATACTATAAATAAAAAATATAACCCTTATTAACCTTTTTTATTGTTGATTTTTTATTTCATTTTTATAGAATGATTAAATAAAAATAATAGGATGTATATTATGAAAAAAATATTATTAATATTATTTATTTTAAGTTTTAATATATTTGCTCAAAACAATGATATTATTAAAGCAATAATGGATGAAAATTCAATTATAATAGAAAAAGTAATGAAAGATAATATAGATGCTAATGCATTAATTACAAATAGGGTTGTGAATAAAGCATATACGCCATTAATATATGCTATTATTTTAGGAAAAACTGATACAGTAAAAGAATTAATAAAAAGAGGTGCTGATGTTAATAAAACTGTTACAAATCAAAATTCAGTTACAGTACCAATAATTACCGCTAGTTCATCTGGAAATATTGACGTATTAAGAGAACTTATAAAAAATGATGCTTATATAAATAAGAGAGATGACTATAGAAATAATGCATTATTCTATGCTAAAAATGCAGATATAGTTAAAGAGCTTATAAAAAATAAAATTGATTTCAATATAATAAATAAAAAAGGAGAAACACCATTATTTTATTCAAAAAATAAAGAAATAGCAGCTGAATTAATAAAACTAGGAATTGATGTAAATGCAAAAGATAATGATGGAAATACAGCATTATTTACTGTAGGATATAATGTTGTAGAACAATTGGTAGCCTCTGGAGCTGAATTAGAAATAAGGAATAATAAAGGAAATACGGCATTATTAGATATTCCTTTTTCAACTGATTTATATCTTAAAAAACTTGAAGCATTAGTAAAAATGGGAGCAAATATAGATGCCAAAGATAAAAATGATGATACCTTATTAATAAAGTCCATATGTGATAATGATATCAAACTCACCAAAAAACTATTAGAACTAGGGGCAGATATAGAGATTAGAGATAAAAATGGAAATACTCCTCTAATGGTAGCGATATTGCAGTACGAATTAAGATATGACATTTTTAATGAAAAAGATTTAAATATAATAATTGAATTAGTTAATTATGGTGCAGATATTTATTCAAAACATCAATATGGTATAACTCCTTATAGCACAGCAGAAGACATAGGAAATAAAGAAATATTAGATATTTTTAATAATAGATAAATTATTATTTTGTTAAACCGATAATAATTATATCTAAGAAAACAACTCTATTCTTTTTCAAAAGTCAAGCAAATTTTTTCACCGAAGGTGGGCTTTGCCGAATAAAAATGGAGTTGTTTTTTTATGCTTAATGCTGAAAAATATAATCTTTATGATTATTCCAAAGATGTCAATTTTATCCTTCAATTTGCTGATTATCTTTCTATAGATAAAAGCCAATCAACAGTAAAAACATATAAAAATAATATTATATATTTTTTTAAGTTCATAATAAAACAAGATAATGATTATTCTATTTTCTCTGAAAAAGACTATCACTATATTTGCAATACTGAAGTCTTATACAAAAATATAAATAAAGAATTATTAGAAAAATACATATCATATCAAACAGAAATTAAATTATCATCTGATATTATCAACTGCAGAATAAATGTTGTTAAAAGTTATTTAAAGTTTTTGCATAAGAAAAAAATAATAGAAGCTAAAATATTGATAGATACTTTTGATGATATAAAAAGACCAAAGCCAATAATAAAAGAGCAGTTGGTAATAAAAGCAAATCAAACTTTAGATATTATAAAAAAAATAGAAAGAACTTCAAAAGAAAGTTTCACAAATCAAAGAAATATTTTAATGATGCTTTTAATGTCAAACACAGGCATTCGCAGAAAGGAAACTGCAGGAATAGATATTAGAAATATTAATCTTGAAAACAAAACTATAACTATTTATAAAACCAAAGGAAGTAAGCCTCGTATAGTTGTTTTTTCTGATATGATCAAAGATGTATTAATTGATTATATAGCAGAGCGTGATGAGATATTAAGAAAAAATAAAATTAAAGAACAGAATAATCTTTTTATAAAAAATAATGGTCAGGATTTAGCAATAGAAACTATGACTATGATTATGAGAGTAATATCAAAAAGAAATAAAGTAAAAATAACCTGCCATTCTTTTAGACGTGGTTTTGCAACTGATATGGCAGAGAGCGGAACAGAAACTTATTTAATAAGCAAGATGATGGGACATTCAAATATTAATACAACAACGAGCAGATATATTTATGTGCTTATGAATATGATAAAAAATGCAATGAGTAATCACCCATTCAATAAAGCAAATACAGAAAAAATAAATAGAGATAATGAAACCAAAAATATCAAAAATGACTTTCAAGAAAATATAACAAATACACTTAATACAATAGTCATCAAAATGAATGAGCTTAATAACAGGATTGATAAACTGAGTATAAAAAATAGATAGCTAGACTATATATTAATACTATACTATATTATGTTATTTATAAATAATATAGTTCTGAAGAATAAAAACTTTTTGATTTAACTTTTTATAATTGATTTGCTGGTTTTTTATGAGATTGGCATTTTGTCAGACTAACATTTTAGCAAGCTCATTAAAAAAATTGTATGAGATTAGCATTTTGTTAGACTAACATTTTAGCAAACTCATTAAAAAAATTATATGAGATTAGCATTTTGTCAGACTGACATTTTAGTAAGCTCATTAAATATTTTGATGTTAGTTGTTTCTATAAAAGGCATTTTGTAATGCTGATTTATGCTATTGCGATAACATCATAAAAAATTGAGTTTTGATTTTTGATTTGAAGGGCTTTATTTGAAACGTAGAGGCTTGTTTTTGGGGCTTTTTTAGGCTTAATATAGATTTATGTATGCTTGATTAAAAAACTTCAAAAAGGTGGCTTTTTTATAAATACTAGATAACTATGTTTTCTGGTTTTTTATTTTTAAAATCTTTAAATCAAAAAGAAAGTTTTTAAAGTCAGTTAGTCAGTTAACTAACTTTGCAAAAAATGTGCCAAAACAAACAGACTGACAGATTGACTTACTCAAATTTATTTTATTGAATAATTAGTTTTTAAAAATTTTTTTTATTTTGTTGACTTTAAAATTATTTTGTGTATATTAGTTAATGCAAAGTAAAATTATAAAATGCATCAAAAACAAAAGCCTGAGAAACTTTTGTAAGCATTAAAGGAATCAATATGAAAGTAGATAGAGGTATAATACTATCTTCTAAAGAGTTGTATGCTCAGAAGAAAAACGACAGTAATAGTTCTTTTAATTTAATAAGTTCGAAATGCGGTACAAGTGTGAAAAACTATCTCTCAAATAGTTTGATTCCTGCTTGTATTTTACTTTGCAATAAAAATAAAGCCTTGTACCGCTTTCTTATAGATTTTAAAAAATTCGTTAAGCTTTTAAATTTGTAAATTTTTTTATTCAATTTTTTTCTGCCTTCGCTCTGCTGGCTTAGTCAAATAACTAAAAAGTGCAAATAAATATAGTTAGATTATCTATTAAATTTTATATAAAGCGTATATTTTTGATAAAAATCTGGTTCTTTTGCTTCTCGCCGAAGGCGGGCTTTACCTCTTGCAGCAAAAGAAGTTGGGGCTTTGGGGATAGTACACAAAAATAATAAGAAAATTAATTTTTATAAACTTTAAAAATTTTATTATACTATATTTTCTATCTTATTATATCTATTAATATTTTTAATGTAGTAAGTAGTGATATAGTTACAAATATCGGTTTTATAACTTTTATTCCTTTTTTAATTGCAAACTTAGCACCAAAGTAAGTGGATATCATTATAAAAGGTATAACAAATATTCCAGCCATATAATTAACTTTTCCCTCTATCGCAAATATTATTAATGAACATAAATTGCTTGTAAGATTCAAAGCTTTAGCATTACCAGATGCAAGAAGAAAATCCATTTTATAATAGAGTACAAAAAACATTATCAAAAAACTTCCAGTACCGGGTCCGAATACTGCATCATAAAAACCTAGAAGAAAAGCAAAAAACATACCTGCTATATAGTTTTTTCTTTTTAAATTATTTTCATCAAATAGGTTCTCGGTTCCAAAAGTTTTAGAAAATAAAGTGTAAATACCAACAGCTAGAATTAATATCATTATCAAAGGCTGTAATATTTTAGCGTCTATTAATACTATAACCTGTACGCCCACAATAGAGCCTAATATTGTCATAGGTATTAAAAACTTTATTAGTTTTGAAGTAACTTTTCCATTTTTAAAAAAGGTAAAGGCAGATACTACAGCACCTGAAGTGGATGTAAGTTTATTAGTAGCCAATGCCGTATGAGGTGGAATACCTGCTATTAAATATGCTGGAAGACTTATAAGTCCGCCGCCGCCAGCTGCCGCATCCACAAAACCTGCTATTGAACAGCCTATAATTATTATAATTAGATTTTCTATACTCAGCATAATACAACACCAATAATTTATTTTTTTATTAGTGAAAAATACTATATCTATGATGATTTTTTGTCAAATGATATTTAAAATTTATTTATAAGAAATATTTATTCTTGTAGGAATTACTTAATATAATTAAGATTTAATATTTTTATATTAAGTTAATCAATAATGAGAAATTATTATTGATTTATTTTTTACATGCTATATATTATATAATTATGTAAAGTAAACATAATATAATTAAAATAATGTAAAAAGTATAAAGGAAAAAGTTATGAATAAATCAATACCATTCTCACCGCCGGATATAACAGACAGTGAAATAGAAGCAGTAGTTAGGGTATTAAAGTCAGGCTGGATAACAACAGGACCAGTTAATAAAGAGTTTGAAGAAGAGCTTTGTAAATATATAGATGTAAAAAGAGTAAAATTATTATCAAGTGCCACATCTGCTATGGAGCTTGCATTAAAAATATTTGGAGTAAGTGATGGTGATGAGGTGATAGTACCTGCATACACTTATGCTTCAACTGCAAATGTAGCTGTTCATCTTGGAGCTAAAGTAGTATTTATAGATGCATCTGATAATGACTTTAATATAGATTTAGAAAAGTTAGAAAAAGCTATAACAGATAAAACAAAAGCTGTTATTGCTGTGGATATTGGAGGAAAACCTTGTGATTATGACGGCGTCATAAAAATACTTGAAAGTAAAAAAGAATTATTTAATGCTTCAGAAAATAAATATCAAAGAGAATTAAAAAGACCATTATTCTTACTTGATGCGGCTCATTCTATAGGTGCTGTTTACAAAGGAAAAAGAACAGGCTCTCAGGCAGATTTTAGTTCTTTTTCTTTTCATGCTGTAAAAAATATTACAACTGCTGAGGGAGGAGCTTTATCTTTTAATGATATAGGCAGTATCAATGCTGATGATATATATAAAGAGCTTTCTGTATTATCTCTTCATGGACAAAATAAAAGTGCTTTGGATAAAAGTAAAGGAGGTAAGGGAGCTTGGAGATACAGTATTGAATTGGCAGGATATAAAGCTAATATGAGCGATTTGCATGCAGCAATCGGTTTATCTCAGCTTAAAAGATATGATTCTATACTTAATAATAGAAAAAAAATAGTAAGTATATATAATGAAATTTTATCTAAAAATAAAAGAATAATACTTCCTAGTTTTAAGGATAGTTTTAGTGAGTCATCTTATCATTTGTATCTAATTAGAATCAATGATTTTGAAGAAGAAGATAGAGATTTGCTTATAGATGAAATGTCCGAAATTGGAATAACTTTAAATGTTCATTATCTGCCTCTTCCAGCACAGAAGGCTTATATTGATTTGGGATACGATATTAATAATTATAAAAATGCTTTTAATATGTACAAAAATCAAATAACTCTTCCATTATATAGTACTTTAAAAGAAGAGGATGCCGTGTATATTGCTGAAAATATTATTAAGTATTTGAATTAATATTTCATTTTTTGACAAAATACTATATTTTTAGTATAATAAAATTATGAAAGAGATTAACAGACTCAATGATTTATTTGTACGATATCTAATTGGTACTGAAGGTGATGAGGATATATTAGAAAATATTGTTAATGCTGTTTTAAATGATGCAGATTTTGAATCAGTAGGAAATCTCGAAATTATTAATCCTTATAACTTGGCAGAAAATGAAAATTTAAAAGAATCAATATTAGATGTTAAAGCAAAAACTAAAGACGGCAAAAAGATACTTATTGAAATACAATTAGTTGGAAATAATAATTTTATAAAAAGAATATTATACTACATAGCTAAAAATATAGCTTCTGAGTTAAAAGAAAGTGATTTATACATTAATATAAGTCAGATGATTAGTATTAGCTTTATAAATTTCAATTTGGATATAGGAAGCGAGACTGATATAAGAAGAGAGCATAAGTGTTTAACATTTTCAGATATTAATAATCCAACTCTTAGACTTGATGATTTTCAGATACATTTTGTAGAGATTAAAAGATTTGCAGAAATATTAAAAAATGCTAGCATAGATGAATATAATAGAAATAAACTTTTATCTTGGATTGATTTTTTTACAACTAAGAATTTAGAAAAAGAGATTAATAAACTCATAGGAGGAAATACAATTATGAGTAAGGTAATAGATAAATATAAAAGATTCGTAGCTGATGAAAAAGAAATGTCAGCGTATAATGAAAGAGATACTTTTCTTTACGGACAGGCGGCTATGCTTCAGTATGAGAGAGCGGAAGGAAAAAAGGAAGGCATAGAAATAGGTTTCCAACAAGGAATTGAAAAAGGTAAAGAAGAAGGTATTAAAGAAGGTATTAAAGAAGGCATCAAAGAAGGTATTAAAGAAGGTATAGAAAAAGAAAAATATTCATTAGCTAAAAATATGAAAAATAAAAATATGGATATTAATCTTATTAGTGAATTAACAGGACTCAGTATAGAAAAAATAAAAAACTTGTGAGTGCCTGCAATTCGTAAGAATGGTAGGGATTGTTAGTTTTTTATATATAGATAAAAAAATAGAAAAACTATGAATCAAGATATATAATTTAATTAAAGGTTTATTTTGCTTCTATTTTAAAGTACTAATTTTTATAAATAATAAAATTAGTATATATGAAGATATTATATAAATAAAGTATTATAAAAATAATGATTTACATTGTTATAGTTTCAATATTATTATTAATTTTATTTTTTATTTTTATTTATCTTTATGACAATTTTAATATTGTACTGAAAAATAATAATAATAAAGAAAACATTAAAAATAAAAAAGAAATACCATTTATAATATCGGTAAAAAATTATGATGATAATTTGATAGATATAATAAACAAAACCAATATATCAGGCATAATAATAAATATAGATAATTTGGATATAGAAAGTCTTGATAAAATAATAAAAAAAATAAAAAGAAAGATTAAAAGAAAAATATTTATAGCAATAGATCAGGATTATAAAAACACTTCCAGTATATACTATGATAAGAAGTTTAAAGTTTTTTCCAGTTATATAGGCGAGAGAGAAAGCGAAGAATATGCATACAAAATAGCATACGAAAGAGCTTCAAAATTAAAATCTATAGGTATTAATATGATTTTATCTCCAATATGTAATACTTATTGTAATGAAAAATCTCATCTTAAAGAGCATATATTTTCAGATGATAAGATACTTGCTTCTAATTTGATATATAGTACAGTAAAAGCATATAAAGATAATGGTCTTATAACTGCATTAAAATATTTTCCAAAATACTATGATGATGAGTTATATATAGATGAAGATACGGAGAATATAGAAAGTATTATTGATAACAGAGAAACTTTTTTGGCTGGTATCAAGGCTCAGGCTGATATTATAGTAATGCCTCATATAAAAGATAATTATAAATATAGAGATTTTTTATTTAATAATATGAAGTTTAAAGGTATTATAATGACAGATTATATTAATAATGATAAAAATATTATTAATTATGCCGTTAATGTACTTTCAAGTAATTATTATAGAGATATAAATAAATTAAAAAATATTATAGAAACTAATATAAAAGAAACGGATACTGTGTTATGTTCAAAACTATTAAGATTAATAAAAAAATTGTAAAGGCTCTATTGTATTTGATAATAATTTTATTTATAGTATATGCCTGTAAAACAACATCAAATATCTTAAATGAAAAGATATATATAAATCAATTAAAAGAGAAATATCCAGACTTAAGCTATTATATAGATGAAGTATCTAAAATGAGTAAAAAAGAAAGGATAGGACTTTTACTTATGGTAGGAATAAAGGATAAAGTTCTTTCAGAAGAAACAATTAAGACTCTTAAAGAAAATAATATAATTGGAGTAATACTTTTTGATTATAATATAAAAGATGAAAAACAACTTAGGAAATTGACAAGTGATTTAAGAAAATATGTTAACTCAAATATATTAATTTCTATAGACCAAGAGGGCGGTGAAGTAAACCGTATAGCATTTGACCCTCTTAAAGATATATCTCCAAAAAATATAGGGGATTCAAACAGTATTGAATATGCATATGATATAGCATACAAAAAATCAAAGTTTTTACTTGATTTAGGCATTAATGTAATATTAGGACCATTATGCGATATACCTAGCGATACAAATTCTTATTTATATAACAGAAGTTTTTCTACTAATGCAGATATAGTTGCAGAAATGGTTTCAAATACAGTAAAAGCCCAAAGAGATGCTGGTATAATAAGTGTATTAAAACATTTTCCAGGTCATGGAGATACCATAGTTAATTCTCATAATGATTTTCCTATAATTGATAAAACTACGAATGAATTATTATCAAATGAATTTATCCCATTTAAAAGCGGTATAGAGGAATGTGCTGAAATGATTTTAGTATCTCATATAAAAAATAAATATATAGATAATAGGTATCCTGCTAGTATGTCAAGAAAATATGCTGATATATTAGAAAATGAATTAGGATTTAATGGAGTTATTATTACAGATGATTTAGCTATGACAGGAAGCATTGATACAGGTATAAATTTCGGCATTAATTTGATAAGCAATGTATATGAAAATGCAGAGTATATGTTTAAATATATAGATGCGGATATTCTTTCATGTGCGAGAGTTCTAAAGATGGCTTCAGAAAATATACTTTCTTCCCGCACATAAAATTATCATTCATTTTAATTGGCTTGTTTCTTTTTTCTATTGCTGTTAGGATTTCTTTTGTATGTTAGAGTTTCATCTAAACCAGATTTCACATATTCATTAATAATGTTTACAACAGTGTGATAAGTAACATTATACTGCTTAGCTATATCAGTATGTGTAAGTCCTGTGTTTTTCTTTTCATCTAATGCCAGAATGATATTTGCTCTAGAAATAAGTCTTTTTGATTTTCCTTCCTTTTTAATAAATTCTTTGATTTTTTCCTTTTCCTCTTCACTTAAGGATATCATGTGTTTAGTTGTTATACTCATTCGAACCTCCTATTAAAGAATACATATAACTAACGTTAAGAATAAAGAGATTTTGAAGAATAAAATTATAAAAATATAGTCAAAGAATAAAATATAAAAATCATTTATATATATATTAGATTAAAAAATAAAGATAATCTAATACATTTTTATTCAAATATATATTTTATAAACCCTTGTTGTTATTGAAAGATTATCATAATATGAATAAAATATCAATATGAAAAAATAAAATTAGAATTTTGTATAACAAATCTTACATTTATAACATCATTTTAGATAAAAAGAATATAATAAATATGATTTATTGTTATATTCTAAATAATAATATTTGCTTTTCTATATTATAAAAATTATTTTCCACAGTATTTATATATTTTTCTGTATTTGTTTTTATATTATTTAAAAATACATTATCCTCTATAAGAGGTATATTTATATTAATATTAAGTACAGAACCCTTAGCACATGCAAATGCTAAAATATAAGCCGAAGCAATATCTGTAATAACATTACTGTTTCCATATTTAATCACTGTTTCAAAAAACGGCATCAGTTCGTAACATGATTTTAAAGCATTGAAAGGAATATCTATAGCTTTTTTTGCAGCTTCAGATATTGCACTTTTTCTTTTTGTTTTTTCTTCTTCTGTATTTTTAGGAAGTTTCATAGCTTCCATAAAAGCATTAAAACTTTCTGCATCTTTATCAACTATTTCAATTAGTCTGCATTTAATATTTCTTATATTTTCTATAGCATTATTAAAATTATCTTGTTCCTGCTGAGATAATTCTAAAAACTTTTTTTTATTAACTGTAAGATATCCGACCATACCTGCTAATGCACAAGCCAAACTTCCTACAGCTCCCATAACACTTCCGCCTCCCGGAGCAGGAAGAGAACTATCAACATCATTAATATAATCTGATAATTTTTTATCGATCAACTTTGACATATATAATAACTCCGAAAATATTTATATGATTATTGAAACTGATTTTAATATATCATAAAATAAATATCAATAGTAAAATGTAATATTAGATTGTTATTTATTATTTTTTATGATATCATATATTAAAAAATTAAGGATTTTTTATGAAAAATATTGTACTTATTTTATTTCTTTCTTTGTTTTTTGTAAGCTGTTTAGATTATACACAATATGTAACTATAGATGAAGATAAAAATGTAACAGTTGTTGCGATAGTTACTGTATCTAAATCTTTAATAGAATTAGCCGCATATTCAGAAGGTTATGAAAATGCTGTTCCTGACTATTATTATGAAGAAATATTGAAAGATATGGAAAATGAAGCTAGAGATTCCTATCCTAGAAATTTTAAATTCAAGCATATAAATAATGACAATGAAATAGGGCTTTATGTAAATGGCATTATCAAAGAAAGAGATATAACAGAAGATATCAATTCATTGCTGCCTGTAAGAAATGGAAATAAATTTTCATTTATGCCTTTTAAAGATTCTCAAAATACATCTGAATATAAGGAATATGAATCTATGTATAGCTCTATGAAAATGAAATTAATAGTTTCAAAAGATTATATACCTACAGTAAGTTCATGTTATCTTTCTTCTTATGATGATATAAAAGATGTTAATGTTTATGATTTAAAAGATGCATTTTTAATAGAAATACCTATATTTTCAGGTATAGACAGCCCTGTTTTATATATTGAATTATAATTGGAAATATTATTATTTTATATTGAACAATAAAAATAAATATTCATTATAATTGACAATTATTTATTATCAATTATAATGATAATATTATGAGATTAGTATTAATATTATTTGTTTTTATCATATCCATATATGTTTTTCCAGCATTTTATATAATTTATCATTCATATCATCATAATCATCATTTAAATGCAGATTGTGAAACTTGTATGGAAATATTTTCTATAGTAAAAACTGTAAGTAAAATAGTAAAATTTCATAATATATATAATTCAGTAATAATATATTTATCTGTTTCATGCATATTTTTCTTAGGAACAAGAAAAAAGATATTTTACTTGAATAAGACTCCTATTAGGTTAAAGGTAAAACTTACAAATTGATTTTATATCCTTTATTATTTTTAATAATTATATTTGACATTACTATTATAATTTTTAATATAAAGGATTTTTTATTATGATAAAGAAAATATTAATTTTAATTTTTATTATATCAGTATTATCTATTTCATGTAATACTAATAAGTCATCAAATGGTAATGATACCAATGAAGAAAACAATAAAATAAAAGTTGTAACTACAATATTTCCAATATATGATTTTACGAGAAATATAGCCGGAGATAATGTAAATTTACAAATGATAGTAAAACCCGGTATAGAAATTCATTCATTTAGTACCACTCCTGCAGATGTTATAGATATACAAAATGCTGATGTATTTATTTATATAGGCGGCGAAAGTGAAGAGTGGGCTGAAAAAGTTGTATCTTCTATGGATACTAATGGGAAAAAAATAGTTAGACTTATAGATTATGTAAAAGCATTAGATGAAGAAATTGTAGAAGGTATGGAGCATGATGCGGATCATAATCATGAAGAAGAAGCAAATCATAATGAACATGAAGATGCTGCTGAAGAAAGTCATACACATGAAGGCATTTATGATGAACATATATGGACTTCTCCTAAAAATGCTAAGTTAATGGTTAGTGCAATATGCAATGCTTTGTCTGAAATTGATTCTGATAATACTGATATATATAAATCAAATGCTGACAAATATAATGAGGAATTAACAGTTTTAGATAATGAAATAAGAAATGCAGTAAATTCATCTAAAAGAAAAAACATAGTATTCGGAGATAGATTTCCATTTAGATATTTGGCAGAAGAATATGGATTGGAATATAGAGCACCTTTTAACGGCTGCAGCAGTCAGCTTGATGCGAGTCCGAAAACTATTGCCTATTTGATAAATTATATCAAAGATAATAATATACCTTATTTGTATTATATAGAATTAAGCAATGAAAAAATAGCAAATACATTAATTGAACAGACAGGTGCAGAAAAATTGAAGCTTCATTCAGGACAAAATGTAAGTAAAGAAGAATTTGATTCAGGTGTTACATATTTATCTATAATGAGGGATAATTTAGAGAGTTTGAAAAAAGGCTTAAATTAATATGAAAGGGTGAAAAATTGATGTTGAATATTAAAGATTTATCAGTATTTTATGACAATAATGAGGTATTATCCAATATCAATTTTTCTTTATGCAAAGGAGATTACCTTTCAATAATAGGCGAAAATGGTTCAGGTAAAACTACTTTAATAAAAACTATACTAGGACTCATCAAGCCTAAAAAAGGTACTATTTCTTTTGATATTATAAAGAAAAATGAAGTAGGATATCTGCCTCAGCAGGGAATAGTGCAGAAATCATTTCCGGCAAGTGTATTTGAAGTTGTGATTTCTGGGAGATTAAATAAAAAGAAGTTTCTTCCTTTCTATACTTCTAAAGATAAAAAAATAACTTTGGATAATTTGAAAAAACTTAATATAGAAAATTTAAAAAATAAGTCATATAAAGATTTATCAGGAGGACAGCAGCAGAGGGTAGCATTGGCTAGGGCATTATGTTCTGCTAAAGAATTATTAATACTTGATGAGCCTTCTACAGGGCTTGATCCAATAGCTACTGCTGATTTATATAATTTAATAAAAAAATTGAATGATGAGGTAACTATTATAATGGTTTCTCATGATATATCGAATGCAGTTAAATATTCTAATAAGATACTTCATATAAATAAAAATATTCTTTTCTTTGGAAGTACTGATGACTATATAAAAACAGATATATATAAAAGAATATCAGGGGAGGATATGAGATGATTGCTTTGATTCAGGAACTTTTTTCATATACCTTCATTGTGAGGGCAGTTATAGTTGGTATATTGGTATCATTATGTGCTGCACTTTTAGGCGTTAATTTGGTTTTAAAAAGATATTCTATGATAGGTATTGGGCTTTCTAATGTAGGATTTGGGGCTTTATCTCTTTCACTTATGTTTGGATTTTCTACGTTTCAGCTTTCAATACCTATAGTTGCTATAGCTTCAATACTGCTTTTAAGGTTAAGCGAAAACAGTAAAATAAAAGGAGATGCTGCTATTGCTTTAATATCAAGCGTATCTTTAGCGGTAGGTATCATTGCTATTACTATGAAAACAGGAATAAATACAGATGTATGTAATTATATGTTTGGAAGTATACTTGCTATGAGTAAGAGCGATGTTTATATAAGTATTGCCGTAAGTATTGTCGTTATAGTGCTTTATGTTCTTTTCTATAATAAGATATTTTTGGTAACATTCGATGAGAATTTTGCCCGTGCGGTTGGAATAAATGCCGAATTTTATAATATGCTTATATCTATACTCACTTCTTTGATTATAGTATTAGGTATGAGAATGATGGGTGCTATGCTTATATCAAGTTTGATAATATTTCCGGCACTTACTTCTATGCGTGTATTTAATACTTTTAAGAGTGTAGTAATTTCATCAGCTGTATTATCTGTATTTTGCTTTTTTATAGGCATAATAGCTTCTTTTCAACTTGAATATCCTACAGGGGCATGTATTGTTATGGTGAATTTGGCTATGCTTTTAATATTTTCCATTGTAGGAAGGTTTATAAGATTAGGTGTAAAATAAAAAAGGAGGAATATTTTATGAAAAAATTATTATTTTTATTTTTTGTATTATTGGCATTTTCTTCTTGTTCAAAAAAAGAGTACAATGACGGTTGGTTTGATATAGAAAAAAATTATGTTGATATACCAAAGAAAAAATATGACTACAGCGGTATTCAAAGCAAGTCTTCTGATAATTCAGCAGATAATAATGAGCTTAAACAGGATAAAATAGATGCATCAAGTTTAGATATGAATAATGTCATAGAAATAAAAGAGAGAATGTTTATAAATCAATGCAATGATGTTTATTTGAATCCTGAAGATTATAGGGGTAAATTAATAAAATTAGAAGGCATATATGACGGATTTACAGATGAGGATACGGGAGAGAAACTTAATTTTGTATTCAGATATGGTCCGGGCTGCTGCGGATATGATGGTGTTGCGGGTTTTGAATTTGATTATAAAGGCAATATACCTAATCCTCAGGATTGGATAGAGGTTGTAGGAGTTGTAGAAATATTAGAGATAGACAATTATGAGACTGTAAGACTTAATGCTATAAGTTTGAATGTTTTAGACAAGAGAGGAAAAGAATTCGTAGCTAATTAATTTTTGACAATATCGTATTTATATTTTATAAACCATGTTGCGGACAGGATAATAAAGAATATATTATCCTGTCCATTTTTTATTTATAATTATTTCCAAAAAGCCCCCGCTCTTTTTTTTACATTTTCTTTTAAATCATAATAGTAAAGAGCAATATCATAAACATGGTAAACGCCTTTTTCAAAAATTCCTCCGCCTCTTACATAAAAGTCATCAGGATTTATAGTGCTGCATTTTACAACACCTCTTGCCTTATCTACTTTGGCATCTGCTATTTTTGAAGGTTTTCCTGCATTTGTAACTATGTTGGATTTAGGATTTCCATAATTATGAGATATATTTGCACCTAAACTCTGTTCTTTTGAAGCTAGAGTTTCATCTAATGTCCAAGATATAGGATTTATTGAAATGGCTCCTTCAAGAAGTGTAGGGTTATATCCATTAAAATCAGGAGCTTCTGTATTATAAGAAATTATCACTCCTGTATCATATTCTCCGTTTGCAAATCTCAAATGAGGATTTTCATCTAAGTCTTTTTTTGTAACTGAATATCCGAATATATAGGCTGCTATCATTTTGTTTTTTAAATTTTCATTTGTTTTGAAATAGTCAATTAATATTTGTTTTATCATCATAGCCCCTTGAGAATGTCCTGCTAATATAAAGGGTTTTCCATTATTATAATTTTTAATATAATAATCGAATGCTGCTATTGCATCTTCTTTTGGTGAAGAATAAAAATACTTATCCTGTTCTTCTTTACTAATATTATTATTTGTATTCATCAAGTATAAAGCATCAGCCTGTCTGTAAAACGGAGCATACACATTTGCTGTTTCTTCAAATATTCCTGTTTGTTCAAGCATAGAATTGGTAACGGTTTTTCTCATAGGTTCATAGTCTATAGGACATACTATACTGTCATTTGAATTTGCTCTGCTCCATGTTGTAGGATATAGATAAAATACATCTGCTTCATTTGATGTTGAAGGGATATTAAGCCAATTATTTTTGTCTGAATAATCTGTTAGTTTTATTTCTGCTGCGGTATTATTGTTATTTGCTGTGCAGCTTATAATTATAATACTTGATAAAATAGTAATAAAAATTTTTATCATTTTAATTCCTCTCATTATTTTTTTATAAAAGAAATATTATAATGTATAAAAATTAAAATCAATATCATTTATTATTATTGCTAATATTACTAATAAGAAAATATAAAATTGTAAATAATTAAATTTAAAAAGTTATTTTATATTCATACACTTTATATTTTACAAATAAAGTTATAAACTTATCATTTATATAGCTTTAATTACTATAAGTTATTTCTTTTCCTATAAAGCTGTCTGTGAATTTTCCATTATCATATACTATATTTCCGCGTACTATAGTAGTTAAAACTTTGCCTCCTCTTTGAAAACCTATATAAGGAGACCAGCCTGCTTTAGTGATTATATCTTTTTCTTCTATTTCTGAATGATCATTTAAATCTATTATTACTAAATCAGCATCATAATTTTCTTTTAATAAGCCTTTATCTTTCATAGAGAAAATTTCTGCTGCTTTTTCACTCATAATTTTTGTAAGCAGTTTTAAATCTATAGTATTATCATTAACTTTTTTAAGCATCAATTCAAGCGAATGTTCAACAGAAGGAACGCCGAATGTAAGTTTTTCTAATTTTTCACTTATCAAATGAGGAGCATGATCTGTTCCTATTGTATCTATAGTACCATCTGATATCGCTTTCCATAATGCTTTATTATCTGATTTTTCTCTTAATTCAGGCTTCATTCTAAGGAGCATTTTATTTCTATCATTTTTATTTACATCTTCAGTATTTAAAAATAAATGATGAGGAGTAACCTCTCCATAAATTATCATTCCTGAGTCTTTTGCTTTTTTTAAAGATTCAATTTCGCTTTCTAGTGATAAATGGCATAAGTATAATGGAGTATTAGTATTTTTTGCTATTTTTATTGCCTTATCAACCATTTTATCTTCTGCATGAACTGTAACTATTTTTGAAACTTCAAATAACTTTTCTAATATTTTATCATCTTCTACAAGCATATTTCCTGTAGAAGCATTAAAGAAAATTTTTGTTGATGCTGCATCATTGATAATATTTTTTATATCATTGCTGTTATCTGCTTTGCTTCCTCCGAAATGAAATCCGTAATCAACATAAGATTTTCCAATCATCATAGATTTTTTAAAAATGATATTTTCTCTTGAAATAGTATTTGGTACAGTATTAGGCATATCCAAAAATACTGTAATCCCGCCTCTTGCACATGCTTTGCTACCGGAATTAAAATCTTCTTTATGAGTGAGTCCGGGATCTCTCATATGTGTATGCGGATCTATTATTCCTGAAAGCACATAATTGAAATTAGCATCTATTATATTATCAGACTTGTATTTTTCAAAGCTGTTATCAGAATCTATAGTTTTTATTTTTCCATTTTCTATTATTATAGAAACTATTTTTTCATTGTTCGGTATTTTAGCATTTTTGATTATCATAATTTACCTTAATAATTTATTTACCTATTTCTCTATTGCAGTAATAACAGAAATCTCCGTATCCTTTCTTCACAACTCTATTTTTTGTTTCTTCAAAATGTGTAACGCATTTATTATTTGGACAAACTATTTCTTTATTTTCTACAACCTCATAATTCATTTCTTTTCTTTTCACCTTAGATTTTATAACATCTGTAGCCAAAGCCATCATAGCCATTCTTGTAGGCACTCCGTTTCTGGCCTGTATAAAATATTTAGCGTATTTGGTATTATCTAAATCTATATTAATTTCATCAACTCTTGGAAGAGGGTGAAGTATTATCATATCCTCTTTACACTTTCCTATAATATCGTCTTTTGATATTCTGAATGCATTTTTTACTTCTTCATATTCATTAATATCATCAAATCTTTCTTTTTGTATTCTAGTCATATATAGGCAGTCTATTTCTTTTAATACTTCTTCATAATTACTAAGTTTTTTATATTTGATTTGTGCATTATCCAACTCTTTTAATACATAATCGGGTATTTGTATAACATCAGGGGATATAAAATAAAACTCTCCATTAAACATCATTAATCCATCTACTAGAGAGTGAACAGTTCTTCCGTATCTTGTATCTCCTACAAAAGCAATTTTTTTATTTTCTATACTTCCTAATTCTTCTCTTAATGTGTATAAATCCAATAGAGTTTGACTAGGGTGTTCATTAGCACCGTCTCCGGCATTTATAATAGGACAGTTTGTAACTTCTTCAGCAAATTTAGCAGCTCCATCAATACTATGCCTCATAACTATAATATCTGAATATGCAGAAACCATAATTATGGTGTCTCTTAAAGATTCTCCTTTTTTTATGGAACTTTGTTCTGGGTTATCAAATCCTAATTCTTTGCATCCTAATCTGTAAGCAGCTGATGTGAATGATAATCTTGTCCTAGTAGAAGGCTCAAAAAATATACTAGTCATTATCATTCCGTCCATAATCTTCCTTCTTTCTCTACTATCAGTGTTATCCAATTCCTTAGCTACATCTAATACTTCAATAACTTCCTCTTTTGATAACTCTTTGATAGATATAAAGTTCCTCATTATTTCTCCCTTAAAAAATAGTTAATTATTTTTATTGAAATTCAGCATAAAAAAAAGGAATAAAATTGTTAAAGATAACAACCTTATTCCTTTTAAAAAATTCCAAATTCGTAAATTTAAATAAACAAATAAAATAGGTATGTAAATAAAAAATTATCCTGTGCTTAAGAAATATATTTTTCATTTTTTATCCTGTTCTTTACAAATTGAAGGGATTATATCATATATATAAAAAAAATCAAGTATAAATTTATAATTTATATATTTTTGGTATATTGAAATAAAATGTTTTATGGTTATAATATAAATTTATAAGTTTAATTTTAGGGCTGTATATGTACTTAGAATATGTTAATACTCCTTCTGATATAAAGAAATTGAATATAGAAGAGTTGAAATTATTATCTTCAGAGATAAGAGAATTTTTGATAAATAATGTATCAAATACAGGAGGACATTTAGGCAGTAATTTAGGCGTAGTAGATTTAACTTTGGTACTGCATTATTTGTTTGATTCTCCTAAAGATGCTTTTATATTTGATGTAGGGCATCAATCATATACTCATAAGATTATTACAGGAAGAAAAGATAAATTTAATACTTTAAGAACTTATGGCGGTATATCAGGTTTTCCTAAAAGAATAGAATCAGAGCATGATATTGAGGAAACAGGACATTCATCTACTTCATTATCATTTGCTTACGGTCTTGCTTGTTCAAAAGAAATTTTAGGACTTAGGGGTGATGTTATAGCTATTATTGGTGACGGTGCTATGACAGGCGGAATGGCTTTAGAAGCTATGAATAATATTGCAAATACAAATAAAGATATAATAATTGTTTTAAATAATAATGAAATGTCTATAGGTAAAAATATAGGTGCTGTATCTAAATTTTTAAATACAACATTAAATGATAGTTTAGTTCAGGAAGCATCAGAGAAGGTTAGGGGACTTGTATCTGCATTGCCTTTTGGAGATATTGCTAATGAATTTATAGATAGGGGTAAAGGTGCTATAAGGACTTTTGTTGCTCCGGGAATTGCCTTCAGAGAAATGGGATTTAAATATTTCGGACCTGTTGATGGACATAATTTTGAAGATTTAATCAGCACTTTTCAGAAAGTAAAATTAATAAGAGGTCCTAGATTAGTTCAGGTTAATACTATTAAAGGTAAAGGATATAAAATAGCAGAAGAAAATCCTGCTAAATTTCATGGCATAGCTCCTTTCAATATAGAAACAGGAGAATTGAAAAATAAGTCTTCTTCAAAAACTTTTTCTAATCTGGCAGGCGAATGTATAATAAAAGCAGCTGAAGAAAATAAAAATATTGTTGCTATAACTGCGGCTATGGAATCAGGTACAGGTTTGACTGAATATGCTGAACTTTTTAAATACAGATTCTTTGATGTAGGAATAGCCGAGCAGCATGCTATTACTTTTTCTGTAGGACTTTCTGAAAATGGTATAATACCTTTTGTATGTTTGTATTCTACATTCCTGCAAAGAGGATATGATCAGGTTATACATGATATTGGTATAATGAATGCTAATGTTAAACTTATGATAGATAGGGCTGGGCTTGTTCCTGAAGATGGAGATACTCATCAGGGTGTATTTGATGTATCTTTTTTAAGAATTGTACCTAATATAACAATTATGGCTCCGGTTGGAGAGAAAGATTTTAGGGATATGATAAAAAAATGTATAGAATATAAAGGTCCTACAGTTATGAGGTATAATAAAGCATCTCTAAGAGAATTGAAAAAAAATATTGTATCTGATAATTTTGAAATAGGAAAGGCACATATTGTAAGAGAATATAATAAACAAAAAAATCTTATTATTAGTTATGGTCCTACACTCATTGATATAGCTGATGCTGTTGATGAACTTAATTTTGATTGTTCAATATTGAATCTTTCTACTTTGAAGCCTCTTGATGAGGAAACTATTTTAAATATGATTAGAAAAGCTGATAAAGTTTTGATAATAGAAGAAAGTATAAAAAAAGGCGGAATTGGAAGTGCTGTATTGGAGTTAATGTCTGATAATGAAATATGTAAAAGTGTAAAAATTCATGCTTTACCTGATAAGTTTTTTGAAGTTGCTGCAAGAAATGAGCTTTTACAAATTTATAAATTGGATAAAGATGGAATAAAAGAAATTATTAAAAGTTATTTTTAAATTATTATAGTTTTGCTTTTTTTATTTCTTTTAAATATTCTATAAATATATCTGTAATTATAGGATCAAGCATTATCTCTTTTTCTAAGAAATTTTCTATCATAAAAGAAACAGCTTCTTTTGGAGTTTTATTCATATTCATTGTAAGAGTATCATAAACATCAATTACTTCAAGCATTTTGGCAGGAAGATATGTAAGACTTTGCAATGTTAATATATCTTTATAATCATAAGATACTATGTATTCTATTTTATGATTAGGATTTCTTCTTAATACGGCTTTGTATAATTCTGTAAAAAGTCCGTAGCCATGACTATAATATTCATGATGAAGCGATACAGTTAAAGCAACTCCCTCATTACCACGCATAAAATATTTAGCAAAACCATAGTCTTTTATGGAATGATTATCTTTTTCTTCACTTTGTATAGGTATATAATCTTTGGGTTTATCCAAAGAAATATCATGCATTAATACTCCTATGGCAATTTCTGAAATAGTATCGTTTTCTATTTTTCTTACACCAAATTTTACATTTGAGTCTAATGTATTTGGATTGTTTAAGTTATATCTTTTATATATCCTTTCTGAGAATTTATAATATGTCTTTTTAAAGTCAATTCTCATTTTGTTTGCTGCCCCTTTACTAATTTTCTTATTAAAGAAGCATGTCGCTTCAATTATCATAAAAAATATTCTTAGGCAGTGCCCTATTATAGTATTAGATTTTAAAGCATAAAAATTATTGAATATATTATTTGTTTCATATTCTTTTGTATATATTATCATTGCTATTTCTGATATAAGAATCTGAAGTATTTTAGATAAATTATTTACATCATAATCATCATTTCTTAATGTATTATTTTCTTTATCCTTCAAATAATTAATATATTGTATTCTTAATACAAAACTTATTTCTACGAGTATTTTACATATAAGTTCTGCAGTTTCTGAATCTAAAAAGTTCTTACGATAAGAAGCTAATTTTGCTGCATACTGTCTCATATAAGCTGCAGTTTCTTTATTAGACATATTTATTATATTTTCTAATATCTCTTCTTCTCTTTTAGCTATTTCTTTATCAGATGAAATACAATATTGAAATTTCTTATAAAATTCTGCTGTCTTACTGTTCAATTTTTTAACTCTTTAAAATATTTAATTAATAGTATATCGGAATTATTTTTATATATTTAAAAATTATCTTTTTGTTTCATTAGTAATAATGAATGTAGTTATATTTTCATTTGTATTGCCTACATAATCTATAGTTTCTGCTGCCGTATTAGTCTCAGTATTTACTTGATTTTTGATATTACTAATATCTATTTTTTCAGGAACCACAGTTTCAACATAAGGCATTGAAATTATTTCATTTATAGTATTAGTTAAGTCTTGATTTAATTCTATATCTTTTATAGATAGTTTATTTGAATTATCTATATTAGCTTCCATAAACTGATTAACTTTAGTACCATTGATTTCTCCGTCTCCGTATAGAAATTGTGCTTTTGTATTTCCATTAGTATATGTAACAGCTGCTATACCGGATACTTTAATATTAGCATTTGAAGTAGAAACGATAATAGAGTCTGGTTTAGCATTAGATGAAGCTGCTATTAAAAAATCTCCTTTATTTAAATGGAGTTTTGTATTTCCTGTTTTATCATAAGATTCATCTATATTTAAAGAAGAGTTTTCTTTAACTTTGAATATATTATTACTTTCTAAATATGAAGTAAGATATGAATCTCCTTCTGTAGAAATATTATCTTTACTGAATAATAAATCTCCGTTTTGTGCAGGTTTTACTATAGCTTTTTGAGAAGATATTTTTACTCTTCCTTTAACATCTATAACTTTCATATATTGATTGCTTTTGTAAGCTGACTGCAAAGAGAAAGCCATAGAAAGCATTAATAGTATAGAAATAATTTTTTTATTCAACATAAATAAAACTCCATAAAATACATATTACACTATTAATATTATCGACATTAAAAAAATTATCAATACTGTTTTTTTTTACTGTACATGTATTTTAACAAGCGGACTTTTTACAGTCGCTCCATCATCGGTTTTTGCTTCTATGTAAAAAGTATAATCACCTTGTTTTAGATTCCATCTTATATATTCTTTTTTTAAGTCATTAATATTAGCTATAGCTTCATTATTGCAAAATAGTGTAGCATTTATAATATTTTTTGGTATATACGATGATATGAATATGTTTTGATATTCTATAGGAAGAGTTGAATCTATTTTGTATACGGAGTTATCTGTTGGCTCTTTTATTGAAAGCCTTTCTTTTATATTGTTTATATTGTTATCTGTTTTTATTTCAGATGAAGCATTATAAGTATTTATATTATTTACATTCATTTGAACTCTATCAGCTGAATTTAAATCAAAACTATTTTCTTGATTTATACTTTCTAAATTACTGTTTTGATTATTATTTTTCATTCTATTATATGCATAGATATTATTAACTTTTGTCCATTCTGAAGTAGGGCGTTCTATTTGCTGTTCTCTTATCCAACCATTATATTCATTAGGAAGATTAATAAAAACTTTTTCTGTAAGAGATCCGTCAGAATTTGTTTTTATATATAAGTTATGAACATCGCATTCTTCTTTTGGAACATTTATATGAGAGAACTCTTCAACTCTTGTTTCTTTACAGAACTCTCCTCTAAGTTTTCCGCTTATGAGACATATTTCTCTTTTTACTATAGTATCTGGCTTATCCCATTTAGTTTCTTTCTGACTTTTATTAAGCATAGTAAATAAATCATAAAGTATAGGCACAGCACCATTTCCGCCTGTTATATTAATCATCTCGCTTCCAGCAAAATCTCCAAGCCAAATACCCACTATATAATCTTTAGTGTACCCTACAGCCCATGCATCTCTTGATCCTTTTGATGTTCCTGTTTTTATTGCTATAGAAAACGGATATACTATTCCTTTATAACTTCTAAAAGAACCCATTCTAGCATTTCTGTCAGAGAGTATGCTTGTTATTAAATATGCACTCTCTTCTGATATTACCTTTCTAGTTGTTTTTTTAGGAAGTGTTATAACTTCTCCGTTTGCTTTTTTTAATGAAGTGATTGAGTAATGGTTGATAAATGTACCAGAGTTTGGGAATATTGTATATGCAGAAGCTAAATCTATCAAACGAACTTCGGCACTTCCAAGCACTAAAGAATATCCGTAATAGTCTGGATTTTTATCTATAGAGCTTAATCCTGATTTTAAAAGTATGTTCTGAAAATCTCTTATACTGTATCTTGCAAGCCATTTTACAGCAGGTATATTAAGTGAATTAGCTAATGCATCTCTTATAGTAACAGGACCTCTATATTTATGGTCAAAATTTTCTGGTATATAATCTCCGCCGGGTGAATTGATATAAGTTTTAATATCGGCTATGACAGAAGCAGGTGATTCCCCTTTATCAAATATATAAGCATACATAAAAGGTTTTAATGTACTTCCAGCCTGTCTTAATGCAGTTGCCCCATTCACTGCCCCATGTGTTTCTGTATCAAAATAGTCCATAGAGCCTATCATTGAAAGCACTTCTCCTGTTTTGGCATTAAGTATTACGCATGAAATATTGCGTACATTGAAAGTATGAAGCGACTGACTCGAATTACTTATAACCAAAACTGCTTCTTTCTGCATATTATAGTCTAATGTAGTTCTTAATTCTGTTACTCCTGTATATTTTAACTGCTCAAGTGATTCTCTAGCATACATTGTAAAATGAGGGGCTTTAAAAGTATATTTATCTTTATCATTATATATATTTAATTTTTCATTAATACTTTTATTATAATCTTCTTCTGTAATAAAGTTATTATTTTTCATCTCTCCTAATACATATATTCTTCTTGATTTTAATCTCTCTTCGTATTTATATGGATTAAACTTTGTACCAGACTTTATTATAGAAGCAAGCATTGCAGATTCATTATTATTTAAATCATTAACTTTTTTATGAAAGTACAGATCGCTTGCTGCACCAACTCCGTAACAGTTGTTTCCAAAAAATACTCTATTTAAATATTCAGTGAGTATTTCTTCTTTTGTGAGATTTTTTTCTAGTCTTACAGCATCAAGTGCCTCATAGAATTTATTAATATATGTTCTTTCACGAGGAATTATACTTTTAGCTAGCTGCTGAGTAATTGTACTTCCGCCTGAAACTACCTTTCCGCTTATTAAATTTGATAAAAATGCTCTTATTATAGCTTTATAGTCTATTCCGTTGTGGTTAAAAAAATTTTTATCCTCTGCACTTACTACAGCATTAATCAAATTTGTTGATAAGTCTTTATATTTTACCTCTTCAAAAAATCCTCCATGCTTTGGAAATATAGTTGATATCAGTATAGAGTTTCTGTCATATATTTTTAAAGCTCTCTCTTCGTTTATGGATAATTCGTCTTTTGAGAATGGCTTGTTTATGTATTCTTTGCAATGTTTATAAAAATCATAGCCTTTTGGTATGAATATAATTGAAATTGCTATTATAGATAATAACAAGGTATATATTATAGTTAATGCAGTTCTTCTTATAATTTTTTCCATAGTAAAATTATTCTATAATAAAAAAATAATTAGTCAAATTATATTAAATATATTGATTTATATATTTTTCCTATTTTTGTGTATAGAACTAGGTATGTCTTATAATGTTTTAATGCATAATTAAAAATATGATAATATATATATGTTTAACTTGAAATAAATTATATACAGAATTTTTATTTATTAAAAAATATTAAAAAATTATATTATTTTCTTGACTGTTATTTTATTCATTGTATTATAAATACAATACTGTTAGGCAGATATGGTTATGAATATAGATAAAATCTTAAATAATTGTCAGATGGCTATAAAATATGAGTTTAAAAACAAAGCTTATCTGTTGGAGGCTATAACTCATAGAACTTATGCTAATGAATCCAAAAAGAAGTTGAAATATAATCAGAGATTGGAGTTTTTAGGAGACTCTGTGCTTTCTCTTGTTATATCAGATTATCTATTTAGAAAATACAACAGCAGTAAAGAGGGATTATTATCTAAGGTAAAATCTTCTTTAGTATCTCAAAAGAGTTTGGCTGATATTTCAAAAGAACTTAAACTTGGAGATTTTCTGCTTTTGGGACATGGCGAAGAAGCTTCAGGCGGTAGGTATAGAGATAATATGCTTGAAGATTTATTTGAGGCCATAGTTGGAGCAATATATTTAGATTCCGGCATTACAAGTGCGTACAAATTTGTTATGCGTTCTTATGAAGAAAGACTTAGTAATTTGGATATTGAAAACTTTGATAAAGATTATAAAACTATATTCCAAGAACTTATACAGAAAAAACATAAAACTAGTCCTATATATAAATCGTATGAGTATTATGATGATAATAATCATGAGATGTTCAAAGCTGAAGTTTTTGTAAATGATAAAAATTTTGCTTTGGGTATAGGTAAAAGTAAGAAAGAAGCAGAAACTAATGCTGCCAAAAAAGCATTGGATAAAATAGAAATGGCAAGTATATCTATTAAAAAAATAAGCAGATTAAAAAAAATATGATTATTAAATTAATTATTTATTAAAAAAGGAAAACTTCATGAATAAAATTAATATAGCACCTTCAATACTTACAGCATCTTTCTCAAATTTAGAAAATACTATAAAAGAACTTGAAGAAGCAGGAAGCGATTATCTTCATTTGGATATAATGGATGGAGCGTTTGTTCCGAAGATTACATTCGGAGCTAAAATAGTTTCGGATATAAAAAATGTAAGTAAAATACCTCTTGATGTTCATCTTATGATAGTAAATCCTGAAAAGCATATTGATGATTTTGCTGAAGCTGGTGCTGATATCATAAGTGTGCATTTTGAAGGAAATATTCATATTCATAGACTTATTTATCAAATCAAAGCACATAATATTAAAGCGGGTATTGTTCTTAATCCGCATACTAGAGCTGATGTTATAGAGCCTATCATTGATGACATAGATTATGTACTTATAATGAGTGTTAACCCTGGATTTGGAGGACAAAAATTTATCGAATCATCATTAAAAAAAATAGAAGAAGCTAAAAAAATGATTGGTAATAGAGACATAATGCTGGCAGTTGACGGCGGAGTTAATTTAAAAACTTGCAATAGGGTAGTTGAGGCAGGGGCAAATTTCCTTGTGGCTGGAAGTGCTGTAATTGACAGTGATAATAAAAAAGATACTATTAATAAATTAAGATGCGGTAATTAAAATTAATATTTTTAATCTGTTTAATTTATTAATAGTATCTGAAACATTATTTTAATATCTAAACTCCACAGTATAATGCGTAATAGCATCATCAGGCATAATATATTCTTTATAATTCTTCATATAAGCCTCTACCATATCAGCTCTAGCATCATAATACATAGCAGTCTGGATATCAATAATAAAACCACCTTGGAAAGAATCATAATAACCTTCTCTGAACTTCTTTGCCCATTCTCTAAAATAATTAAGCAAAGTAGTATATGATTGAATAGGAGGGCTTTTAAGCATAATATCTATTTGATAATAATCTACAAGCTGTATTACTTTATTATTAATATTAAGCAATACTTTCTCACCGCCGCTCTGCCATACCATTAAATTATCTGTATAATCTATTGGAGTAATAAGCTTCCAGCTGTCAGCTTCATTAGGTTTTTCTCTTGCGGCAAAAAATTGATTCTTACCTGCTCCTTTCAAATGAGTTTCTGAAACAGTAAAATATTCTTCACCTCTCTTATATGCTGCATCTATTTCTGCATAAGGAGGTTCAGGATAATAATATCCTTTTCCATCAATTCCCTTATATGAATATGTATTATCTGATTTATAATATATACCATTATCTAGTTTTACCCAATTAGGCTCTTCAGGAGTTTTTATTCTGTTTGGCAAATATTTGTCTAATCCTTTAAAAGTATTATCAAGAATATCAATCTTTTCAGCTTTTTTATAAGCATCTGAATTAGGCTCTAAAGTCCAATGTACTCCATCTGTACTTGACCATATCCTTTTATCATCTCTAAGGATTTCTACTCTTAGACGCCATTTACTAATAGAAGGATCATATTCATAATAACATCTATATCCTCCTGTAAAATATATTTTATCCTTATCAATCGCAATGTCATAACCATAGTTATTTTCGGCTCCGCTTCTTTCACCCCAAGGAGTATTATCTATTTTCTCCCAATTAGCTCCTACAGAAGTATCTTTGCTTTTATGTATTCTGTAATAATAATTTTTGCTTACTGTATATGACGGAGCATTAACAGGTCTTCTACCTGAAGGATTCTGCTCATAAAAAGTTTCTTTTAATCCCATTAAATATATATAATCTTTAAATTGAAAAAAACTAGATACACCCATTCCATATCCTCCCTGAAAACTTTCATTTGGATTATTTGGGTTTGGTGTAGGCATTTTATAGCGTACATTATCAGCAGAACCGTTTGTCTGCCAATTAAATAAATCTGATGATGTATAATATGTGCTGTCATATACTATGGAATTGATAATATTATCACCAAGCACAGAAATATTTGACATAAAGAAACTTCCGCATGTATCAGGTTCATATATAATTTTATCATTTTCTATTACTGATATATTTTTTAGTCTGCTAAAAATAGAATAATCAACATTTTTAGCATATATATTTATATTTGCATTATTATCTATTTCTAAAAGTACATTATTAGCTGTTTTAGTTAATGTTTTGCTTTTAGGGTCATAGTTATACATATAGCCAGCCAATATATACCATTTGCCTTGATATTTAAACTTCTTACTAAAACTTCCGAATACTTCACCGTTTTGTGCAGGCATCGGAGTAACATCTACATGTCCGGGTATTGAGTCTTCAGGTATTCTAAAATCGGTTGGAGGCGGTATATGTGTAGGGCTTAAAATATTAACCTTTTTACAGGAGATTATCATAACTATTACTAAAATCAATAAAAGAAGTAAAAAATAAAATTTCTTATTATTGTTAATAAAATTCTTTTTCATAGTATAATCCTATTATTGTTAGTTATTGTAAACTTGATTAATTTAATATTTACAGATTTGAAAAATTTTTGGCAAATTTTTTTTGATGATTGATAATAAAACGAGTTCATATTATTGGCTTGGCTTGGCTTGGCTTGGCTTGGCTTGGCTTGGCTTGGCTTGGCTTGGCTTGGCTTGGCTTGGCTTGGCTTGGCTTGGCTTGGAACCTTAAGCAGAAATTATTTAATAACAAATCATACATACTTACATTCTATAATATAAATATGATTTTTTCAACTTCTATTCTGCATTTTTTGTATAATTAATATATAAACATTATAATATTTATATATAACTTTACTCATAATATGGCTGCCTAATATAATCTTATTAATTTATTTTTCTAAATCTTTTTGCCATCTTTAACATCAATAATTGATTCTTTTAAATTTTTATTTTAAAGCATATTATAATGCTTAATTATTTCAAGATTATTCACAGATTCAAAGATTTAAAATCCGAATCATTTTAATATTTTATAATATATACTCATCATCTTCTTTAAAAATTAAATATAATACAAATAAATCATTAAGCCTGCTGATTTATTCATTATTTAATTATACTAAAAACATCTCAATTTGTTAAAGTTTATAATTATACTAAAATAATTATAATTTTTTTAATATAATTAGTCATAAAAATATATTTTTTCACATAAAAACTTGACATCATATTTTTGTATAGTATAATAACAAATACGGTATGTTAATATAAAGAGGTATAATATGACTGAATTGACAGATAAACAAAGAGATATTTTTAATTTTCTGCAAAAATTCACCAATGAAAACGGCTATCCTCCTACTGTTAAAGAAATCATGGTTCATTTCAATTTCGCTTCTCCTACTGCAGTAACAACTCATTTGACAGCATTGGAAAAAAAAGGATATGTAAAAAAAACAGGTAAAAGAGCAAGAGGCAGTGTTCCTATAGACACTTCAGAAAAAGGAAATCATAATATGATAAAAATTCCTCTTCTTGCTAATGAGGTTAAAGCAGGTCTTTTAATGGATGTTGCAGATGAAACTATAGAAGAAACTTATTCTCTTCCCAAATCTATAGCACAAGATGAGAATAATTTTCTTATGAAAGTAATCGGTGATTCTATGATAAATGCCCACATAAAAGAAGGCGATATGGTATTAGTTCACCCTTCAAATGAGGCTGATAACGGAGATATTGTTGTTGCTAAAATAGATGATAATGGAAACGAAGAAATAACTATTAAAAGATTTTTCAGAGAAAAAGACTGTATTAAATTAGTATCTGAAAATAATAATTACCCCCCTATAGAGAGAGAAAGTATAACTATAGTAGGTAAAGTAATAGGACTAATAAGATTAAAAATATGATTGATAATAATAAAAAAAGGGGGCTTATCGAAAGCTCCCTTTAATTTTGCATTTTTATAAATATCATCTGTAATTTGTAAACTGCAAAGGTATAGGATAATCCTTTCCTTTAATCATCGTAATAACAGCCTGCAAATCATCTTTTTTAGCTCCTGAAACTCTGATTTGTTCATCTTGTATGCTTGCCTGAACTTTCAATTTCATGTCTTTAATATCTTTAACTATCTGTTTAGCTAAATCTTTATCTATGCCATGAACTATTTCATTAATCTCTCTTATAGAATCTCCTGCAGCTTTTTCTTTTTTCTTTTCTTTTAAGCACTTTTGATTTAAACCTCTTTTAATGAATTTCTGAAATAAAATATCTCTAACCTGATTAAGAACAAAATCTGCAGGTGCTAGTATAGTTATTGTTTTTTCACCTTTGTTCAGCTCAATTTGTATATTCTGTCCTTTGAAATCGAATCTATTATCTATTTCTTTAACAGCAACATTGACACAGTCATCTATAACCTGCATATCAACCTCAGAAACTATATCAAAACTTGGATCTTTTGCCATAATTTGAACTCCTTTAAAATATCATATTTATAACTCTGATACAGAATTATATTAAACTCAAGCAATAATTTTATATAAAAATAATATTACTTTTCGGTATTTAATAATTTTTTATAAAGCTTAGTATATTCCAAAACAGTTTTATGAAGAGAATAATCTTTACCCATAGCATTAAATATGAGCTTATCCCACACATTTTTTTTATTATAATATAAATCGAAAGCTAAGTCCATAGTATCAACAAAACTTTTTACAGAATATTCATTGAAAGTAAAACCGGTAGCTTTATTGATACTTTTATTTCCGCTGTAATTGATAACTGTATCTTTAAGTCCGCCTACCGCATGAACTATAGGAATACTTCCATATTTCATACTATATATTTGATTAAGTCCGCAAGGCTCAAAACGGCTAGGCATTAAATACATATCGCTTCCTGCTGTTAATCTATGAGCTAATGATTCATCAAAGCTAAATAATATTTTTATATTTTTAGCTCTGCCTGCTCTTTTAGTAAATTCATTTTCAAAATCTTTGAAATAATTATTCTTGCTGAAAAGAAAAATAAAATTAGCATCATAAGTAGAAATTTCAAAAAATGAAGAATATATTAAATCAAGTCCCTTCTGGGGATCGAATCTTGATATCATAGTTACAAGAGGATAATTTTTATTTGAAAGCCCAAATTCTTTATATAAAGAATTTCTTATAAGTTTTTTCTTTTCTATAGACTTAATATCATAATTGTTTTTTATAAGTTTATCGGTTGAAGGATTCCAAGATTCATAATGTATTCCATTGAGTACCCCATATAATTTATGAGATATTCCTGAAAGAAGACTATTCATTCCGCACCCGAACTCTTCTTGCTGTATCTCCTTAGCATAAGAAGGACTCACTGTTGTAACTATATCTGAAAGTATAATTCCTGCTTTAATAAAACTTACATTACCATAGAATTCTAATCTGCTATGTACAAAAAATTTCCAAGATACATTAAGAAGCGGATATATATCTGAAGAAAAATTGCCCTGATAAGCTAAATTATGTATAGTAAATATTACTTTTAATTTCTTCAAAGACTCTTCATCATTATAAACTTCTTTTATATAAAGAGCTATCAAAGCAGTCTGCCAATCATGAATATGAACTATATCTAATTTAAAATTCTCCTCCCTATATAAATATATTATTAATTGAATAACAGCTTTTGAAAACAATATAAAACGGCTTGCATTATCTGAATAATCAATTCCATTTTCAGAATATAATCCATCTCTTTTAAAGAAATTATCCTGCTTTATAAAATAAACATTTACATTATCATTTTGAGGATGCTTTATTCTAGCTATTTCTGTTTTTATTATTTCTTTTCCATGCTCTATTTCAAATTCAAATATGATATCTTTTTTGCTTATTAATTTATAATTTTGTTTATATAAAGGTATTACCAAAGATGTATTAATTTTTGAAGAACCTAACTTAATAGAAGATAATTCCAAAGGCAGACTTCCGGCAATATCTCCCAAACCTCCTGTTTTAGAAAAAGGATATGCTTCGCTGGATACCATAAATATATTCATAAATTATTTCCATAAATATTTTTAGTATAGTATAGTTATATATCTTTTATACTTAAAAATCAAGTAATATATAATTTTTTACCATAAATTTATAATATTGTTTTTATTTAAAAGTACAAAATAAAATTAGGAAAATAATATGAAATATTTTGAAGAATTAATTAAAAATTATAAAGTATCAAAAGAAAGTCAGTTAACAAAGGAATGTTTAAATACAGAAATAAAAGCAATAGAATACGATTCAAGATTAATAAAGAAAAATTATTTATTCGTTGCTATAAAAGGTTTGAAAGATGACGGACATAAATATATAGAAAGTGCAATAAATAATAAAGCATCAATTATAATATATGATAATACTGCAGATAAAAATTTTATAAAAAAATTACAGGATAATTATAAAGATGTACACTTTGTTGCTGTAAAAAATCCGAGAGAATGCCTTGCCTATATTTCAGCAAAATTTTTTGATGAGCCTACAAAAAAAATAAATACAATAGGAATAACAGGAACAAATGGAAAAACTACTACAACATATTTATTAAAATCTGTACTTGAAGCAAATAAAAACAAAACAACTTTAATAGGTACTATAAAAAACATGATAGGAAAAACAGAAATAAAAACTAATCTTACAACTCCTGAATCTATCGATTTAGAAAGTATATTTTACAAATCATTAAAAAAAGGAATATCTCATATAGTTATGGAATCATCATCTCAGGCACTTGCTATGAATAGATGCGATTATCTGAATTATGATACTGCCATTTTTACTAATATCACAGAGGATCATCTTGACTATCATGGAGATATGCAAAACTACCTTAAGGCAAAATTAAAATTATTTTCACTTCTAAAAGAAAGCAGCAAAAAGAAAAAGTTAGCGATAGTTAATATAGATACTGATAATTTTAAACAAATATCTAATTATATAAAAAAATTGGGAATAAATATGGTTACCTACGGAATTAATGAAAAAGCTGATTATTACGGAAAAGTTATTTCATTAACTTCTAAAAACACTGAATATGAATTTTATGCAAAAGGTAAATTTATATCAAAAGTAAAATTATCAATGCTTGGAAGATTCAATATTTTAAATTCGCTTTCAATATTGGCTTATGTCTGTGAGAATAAATTAGATATAGAAAAATCAATAAAAGCTATGAGAAAAGTTCAGGTTGCAGGAAGATTTGAAATAGTAACCAAAGAAAAACATCCGTTTATAGTAGCTGTTGATTATTCGCATACTCCTGACAGTTTAGAAAATATTTTAATAGAAGCTAGAAAACTAAATCCTAACAGAGTTATAGCAGTGTTTGGCTGCGGAGGAGACAGAGATAGAAAAAAACGCCCTATAATGGCAGAAATAGCTGAAAAATATGCTAATATAATTATACTTACAACTGATAATCAAAGGACAGAAGATATTGAGCAGATAATGAATGATATTGAAAAAGGATTCAAAAATAAAAATTATAAGAAGATTATTGACCGAAAAGAAGCTATTTTTGAGGCTGTAAGAGAAGCTAAAGCAAATGATATAATTATAATAGCAGGAAAAGGACATGAAACTTATCAAATATTTCCAGATAAAACGATACATTTTGATGACAGAGAAGAGGCAAGAAATGCTTTAAAAGAATATTATCCTAATATTTAAAAAAATATGAGCAGACAATAATCATATTGCCTGCTCATTTATGTATATGAATTATAAATTACATTCCAAACATACCAAGTATTGAAACAAGTATATAGTCAGTTATAAGTATTATCATAAAACTGTAAACAACACTTGTAGTAGTAGCCTTACCTACTCCTTCAGCACCGCCTGAAGTTCTAAACCCATAAAAGCAGGATATAATCATAACTTCAGCACCGAATATAGTAGACTTTATCAAACTCCCTACAAAGTCTCCAACACTTATTACAGAAATAGCCCTGTCAAAATAATGCATAGGATCACTATGTAATACAAATACTGTAACAACAGCACCTCCCAAAACCCCTATAACATCTGCAGAAACAGTAAGCATTGGAAGCGATATAACCGCAGCCCAGAAACGAGGAACGGCAACATATTCTATAGGATTGGTATATAAAGTTTTTAAAGCATCCAACTGCTCGCTAACCTGCATAGTACCAATCTCAGCAGTAACAGAACTTCCAACCCTTCCTGCAAATATCAAAGCAAGAAGCATAGGAGATAACTCCTTAACCATAGCCTTACCTACCATAGAACCTACAAATTGTGATATACCTTTTAATACACTGTCAAGAACTACAGCTATCTGCAATGACATAACCATTCCTGTACAAAGCACAGTAACTGCAGCAACAACAAAAGAATCAACCCCCATTCTTATTATCTGATCTTTTAAAAGCTTAAAAGAAAATGTAGGTCTGAATGTGTATTTAAAAACCTCCATAATAAGAAAGGCAAACTCTCCCAAAGTTGCTAAAAAATATGTTAACTTATTTTTAAGCCCCTTTCGTAATTCTATTTTCATATCAAATAATTCCATAATAAAATTACTCCTTATAATTAAGACTCATTATTATTATAAATATTTTCAAATCTAGTTTGATCTGCTATAAAGTGAAGCGGTATACCGTCATGTATAGCACCATTTCTATGTTTTGCAAGTATTACCTCAACCTGATTAGTTCTTTCATCTATTACTTCATCATCTTTAGTTTCTTTATTAGGTCTTTGTCTATGCAAAAACATAACTATATCAGCATCCTGCTCTATGGAACCTGATTCTCTCAAATCTGAAAGTCTAGGCTTATCCTGTCTTTGTTCAACCGCCCTAGATAATTGTGCCAAAGATATAACGGGTACATTAAGCTCTTTTGCTAATGCTTTGAGTCCTCTTGAAATATCAGCTATTTCCTGCTCTCTTGTACCATTTCTTCTAGTATTCAAACCTGAATGAATTAATTGCAGATAATCAACAACTATTAATTTTAAATCTATTTCCTTACCTGTTGTTTTACTCATCTCAGCAAATTTATACTTCATTTGCCTAGCCTTTCCTCTTATCTCCATAATAGTTAATTGGCTTGAATCATCTATTAATAAATTAGCTTGCGATAAACTGTTAAATGTTTGTCCGAGTTTAGTCCATTCCTGTTTTTCCAAATCTCCGGATCTTATTCTTGATAAACTTATTCTAGCCTTACTTGCTATTAATCTCTCTACAAGCTGCATTCTGCTCATTTCAAGAGAAAAAAAACCAATACCAAAATTTGAAGTTTCAATATTTGTAATTACATGTTCTATTATATTTAAAGCAAAACTTGTTTTACCCACAGAAGGTCTTGCAGCTAATATTATCAAATCTGAAGGCTGAAAACCATGTGTAACCTTATCAAGCGATATAAAACCTGAAGGTACTCCGGTAACACTTCCTTTATGTTTTTTTCTGCTTTCTATAGAAGTTAGAGCTTCATAAAGTAAATCCCTTATATGAATGAAATCATTATCTAATCTTCTTTGAGTAACTTCAAATATTTTTTTCTCAGCAAAATCTGCTATCTCTTTAGTTTCTGCATCTTTTGCTTCATAAGCTGATTTTTGTATATCCTGAGAAACAGTTATCAGATCCCTTAATAATGATTTTTCCGCTATGATTTCAGCATAATATTTAGCATTTTGATGAAAAGGAGTTCCATCTATAATACGAATTAAATATGCCTCATCATTTTGAATAATTTTTTCAAATAATCCATTTTCTTTAAGATATCTCAAAGTAGTTTCTGCATTAATGGCTATTCCTCTATTATGCATTTCTAAAATGCTTTCATAGAGCATACGATTTCTTTCACTGTAAAAATCGGTAGATTTTATTTTGGATATAGCAACAGATACAGCCTGAGAATTTTGAAGCATTGCACCCAATAGAGACTCTTCAGCCTCTATTGAGCAGGGTGTATTATTCATTAGATATTATGCCTATTAATTGGATATTGCTTATTTTATTAAGCTTTTTCAACTGAAACCTCATTTTCTTCTTTAGATTCTTCTGCAACAGTGTTTTCATCTAAATTAATAACTTTGATCTTGATATTAGCATTAACGCTATGATACAATTTGATTTCAACATCAAATTCACCTAATTCTTTTATATGTTTTTCCATATGAACATCGCGTTTATTTATATCAATTTCTTTTTCTTTCAAAGCATCAACTATAGTCTGCTGACTAACTGAACCATATAATTTACCATTTTCAGCAACTTTCATAGGTATAACAACTGTAATATCTACGATTTTACCTTTTAAAATTTCTGCTTCCATTTTTCTTTTAGCTCTTTTCTTTTCTAAACTTTTCTGCATTTGAGCTAAAGTTTTTAGATTAGCAGCATTTTTTATAACTGCTATATTTCTTGGAATAAGGTAATTTCTTGCATAGCCATCTTTCACTTTACATATATCACCTTCATAACCCAATGATATAAAATCTCTTTTTAAGATTACTTCCATTTGCCTTCTCCTTGATTTACTCTATTAAATAATATAATAAATTTCACTTTATAATTTACATATTATAGCATATTTTACATATAATAGCAAGTTTAAAAACCATATATAAAAACAAATACCATTATATAGTATATTGACAAACCATAAAAAAATGTTATAATAATTAGAGTATTCTAACAAAAGGAGTTAAAAATGAAATATTCTATTGTTTATACAAGTAAAAGCGGAAATACTGAAAAATTAGCTTTAGCTATAAAAGAAGCATCTAATGGAGAATGCCTTCAATGCGTAAAACCTGATGCTGCAGACCAGAATAAAATTAATGATTCTGATGTAGTATTCGTTGGTGCAGGAAGTTATAAAGGTACTTGTGATGAAGCTGCTGGAAAGTTTATGCAGACATTAAAAAATAAAAAAGTATTTTTATTTATGACTGTAGGTTACGGAAATAATCAGGAATATTATGATAAAATGCTTAATCCAGCAAAAAATTTCTTAGATTCTTCTAATACCTTAGTAGGTACTTATGCTTGTCAGGGTCAATGGATAGACGGTCAAAAGAAGAACTTAGAAAACATGCTTGAAAAAGCTGCAACTGATGATGAGAAAAAAGTTGTTCAATCTAAATTAGCTAATTATGATAATGCTATGGGACACCCTAATGCTGATGATATAAACAAATTAAAAGAAGCCGTTAAAACTGTAAAATAATACAAACAAAATTATATAAAAAAGCTCTCGATAAAATTTATTATTGAGAGCTTTTTTATATTATTAAATCATATTCTATTTAAATCTACCGGCAATTCCAAAACTCTAACAGCATTTTCTAAAGCTTTTCTCATAATATCTTCGCTTTTATCTCCGCTTACCTCAGATAATACCTCCACTGTATATGGTATAAATGAAGGCTCATTTGCCCTACCCCTCACTTTTTGAGGAGTTAAATAAGGAGCATCAGTTTCTATTGTAAACATATCTTTAGGCACATATTTAAAAGCATCTCTTATAAAATCATTCTTCATATATGTAGATGACCCTGAAAAAGATAATACATATCCCAAATCTAAAGCATTTTTTGCATCTTCTACATTTCCGCTGAAACAATGAAATATTCCTCTTTTAGGTAAATCTGCATCTCTAAGAATTTTGAAAGTATCTCTAAAAGCATTTCTGCTATGTATTAATATAGGCAAATCAACATTTCTTGCTGCTTGACATAAAGCTCTAAAAAATTCTTTCTGTTCATTTTTATTATCTTCATTATGATAATAATCAAGTCCTATTTCTCCTACAGCATATATTGATTTATTTTTTTTCTCCAATGATTTTTTATTCAAATTTTTTATTTTTAATTCAAATGCCGCTAATGTATCTTCATCATTCTCATTTGCATAATCAGGATAATATCCCATACTGAAAAATACCCCCTCAGCATCAGATAATATAAACATACGCTCGTCTATATCATCAGGGTGAACCCCTATGTCTACAAAATAAAATATACCCGCCTTATTAGCTCTATCTAAAACCTCTTCTAACTCTTTACTCTTTTTAGATATATAAGTAAGATGGCAATGACTGTCTATCATTATGTTAACTCCAATTTAATATATTTTTTATTATTCTTCTAAATTATCTCCGGAAAGTATATGGAAATGAACATGAAATACTGTCTGACCTGCTCCGGCACCGCAATTATTCATTATTCTAAAAGATTCCAAACCTTGTTCTTTCGCAACATCTTTTATTGTTTCAAGAACTTTATTCATTATAAATTCATCTGTTTCCAAGATGTTTTTAACATGAGGCTTTGGAACTACAAGTAAATGAACATTTGCCTTAGGATTCAAATCTTTAAATACAACACAATATTCATTTTCTTTTATGAATTGTGAAGGAATTTCTCCTTTTATTATTTTGCAAAATATACAATCTTTATCAAAATATTTATCTTCGCTGTAATTATTCATACAAATTCTCCTAATAATTAAAACCTATTATAATATAATAAATCAAAATGAAAAATTAATCTATATATAATAAAAAAATAAATCATATTATTAGTAATAATTATTAATAAGCATTGAAATTAATTTATATAATATATATAATCATTCTATAAAAATAAAAACAAAGGCATAAAAATGATAGAAAATTATTCACCTGTATCATTGGCATTATTCGGAGGCGGTATAACTTTTGCATTTACAGCATTGGGTTCAGCACTTGTATTTTTCTTTATGACAGAAATAAAACCAAAACTATTAGCATCTATGTATGGATTTGCTGCTGGAGTTATGACAGCCGCTAGTTTCTGGTCATTGCTTGCACCTTCAATAGAATTATCAGAGAATACTAATTTACCTAATTGGTTAATACCAACAGCAGGATTTTTATTAGGTGGATTTTTTATATGGATATTAGATAAAGTAATGCCTCATATGCATATAGTAAATGGCAATGAAGCAACAGAAGGAACTAAAGTACAATTATCAAAAAGCATATTATTATTTTTAGCTATAACTTTGCACAATATACCTGAAGGTTTGGCTGTAGGCGTAACATTCGGAGCTTTTTCTGTGGGAGATAGCGGAGTAACATTTAATGCTGCATTAGCTTTAGCATTTGGTATAGGTTTACAGAATTTCCCTGAAGGTGCTGCAGTTTCTCTTCCGCTTAAAACAACAGGTGTACCTAAATTAAAATCTTTTTTACTTGGGGCAATATCCGGAATAGTAGAGCCTATTGCGGCAGTTATAGGTGCATTAGCAGTTACAAAACTTACAATTATACTTCCAATAGCTTTAGCTTTTTCTGCCGGTGCTATGATGTATGTTGTTATAGAAGAACTTGTACCTGAAGCTGTTGCTGAAGAACATAATCATTTCGGAGTATTTGGGTTTATATTCGGATTTGCTATAATGATGGTTCTTGATGTAGCTTTAGGATGATAAATTTGATATTGCAAAGTTAGTAAAAAAATATAATATATATTGTATTAATTTGTAGTTAAGGATAATCAATGCAGTATATATTATATATTATACTTTCTATAATAATATTATTATTATTAATACTAATAATAATTTCTAATCATTTTGTAAATAAACTTCTAATAAAAACAAATAAAAAACTATTTGAAAGAAAAGAAAGCAGTAAAGAAGAAAGCGAAGAAAAAAAACGAATAAAAGAAGAAAGAAGAATATGGTTTGAAAGCTCTCAAAAAGATGTATACACTGTATCTGATGATAATTTAAAATTGCATGCTCATTTTATAAATAATAATAGTAATGTATATGTTATAATAGTTCACCCTTATGAAGGGAGAGGATCTTATATGAAATATTTTATAGAAAAATTTTATAATATGGGATTTAATATTCTTGCAATAGATTTAAGAACTCATGGAGAAAGCGAAGGGAAAATATATTCTCTTGGATATTTAGAGAGATTAGATGTATTAGCTTGGATAAAATATATAAATGATAATTATAATAATGCTCAAATAATTCTTTGCGGAATTTCTATGGGAGCAAATTCTGTTATGATGTGCTGTAATGAAGATGGAGCACATAATGTAAAAGCAATAATAGAAGATGCAGGATTTACAAATGCTTATGAGCAATTAAAAAGAAGACTAGATATGGCTTATAAATTTTCTTTTCTTCCAATAGTAGAAGCAACATCATTAATGGCAAAAATAAGATTAGGTTTCTCATTTAAAGATATTGATATAAAAAAAAGAGTGGCAGTATCAAAAATACCAATTCTTTTTATACATGGCGATAAAGATGAGCTTGTAGATTATAACATGGTTAATAAACTTTATGATGCTTGTTCATCTCAAAAAGAAAAACTCATTATAAAAGACGGAAATCATATATCTGCTGTTTTCAGTAATGAAGATTTATATTGGAATACAATAAAAAATTTCATTAATAAATATATTAGTTAAATAAAAAAAGCAGGATAATAAATACCCTGCTTAAAAACCATTGAGAATATATTAATTGTCTACAAAATAGAAACTGAATTGTCCGCCGACATCAAAAGCACCATAATCATTTTTATTAAATCTTGAATCATTAACTCTTCCAGGTCCGAAATCATATCCTGCATAAAGTCCTATTCCTAAAGCTGTTTCATCACTAAAGAAAAATAAATAATCTAATGTCAATTTAAGATAAGGGATTACAGACATTTGATATTTATTTTTAATATCATTTAAAGTATAATAACTATTAGAAGTTTCAAATTGATTATATGTTGTATTATAATTTTTTGTAGATTCTCCTCCGGCTAACGGAATTTTAACTCCAGCACCTATTCCTATAAAAAAGTTATATATATTAAACTTAGGAAGTATTCCTATATTAAGTGTATCAAAATAATAAGTTGTTTTAACATTCTGATACTGAGTTCCTGCTGCTTTGCTTTCATTAAAAGCAAAAACATCTCTATGATAAGCTAAGTCTAATGCTATAGAAAATCCCATATAATTATCAAAACCATTATATATACCCGGAGTTATTCCTATACCCCATTCAAAAGCAGCATCGGGAGTCAATTTACCATCACTGCTATTAACTCCTAATTTATGCTCCTGATAACTTTGTGATATGGATGCACCTAATGGTATGTATAATCCTATACCAGCATGAAAATCTGCAAAAACAGTGCTGAATTGCATTATAAAAATACTAATAATTATAATAAGTATCTTTTTCATAAAAAACCCCTCTATTAATTATTTATAATTATATTATAACATATTGTAAACACAATGTCAAGAAAGAGTAAATATTTTTTACTAAAAAAGATAAATTTTATAAATAAAGTAAAATTTATTTATCAACATAATCTCTAGGTATACCCGGAAGTATATAATCAAATAAAGCATAATTAGCCATATATAAAGTATCTCTGTCATTTTGATTTATAGTATCAACAGGAACTCTATATGTCTTTATATATCTGTATGAATCAATTATACCTTTGTCGAAATTATTATATAAATACTTCATAACAGTATAATAATCACCTGAAGAATTAGTAGTATATGTAAATAAAAGTTTTGTATCATTTCTAGATCTTAAATACATATTTATATCATTATTTCTAGCTGGGGATAAGAATATATCAGTATCATCATAAGGCTTATTTCTGTTTGTATCTATTCCTATGTAATGCATTAAAGGTATTTTTCCTTTAGCATCATTAAATGATTGTACCGCTAAACTTTCTAATGAAGTATAAAAGTTTGTTTCAGTATTAAGTTTGATAGAAGGCTTACCAACATCTACAATAGATAAAGGAGAATATTGGAACTCTCTTATTTTTATAACATCATTATTCTGGAATGCTTCCAAATATGCAAAAGGAACAGTAAATAAACTGCCGGCAGAACCCGTTATATATATTTTTTTCACCCTTTCAGCATCTTTAATTATATCAGATGAAAGCATAGCTCTTTGAATAGATCTTAATGAATTTCTTCTTTCTCTTGGTTTGGATACATTTGTAAAGCTATTTAAATATGTATTAAGTTTATCTCTATCTATTAAAACAGATTTTTTTACCTCACTGTCTCCAACAACATAACTATAAGCTGCATATTTATTATCCTCATAAGCATAGAATATAAACATAGTATTAGTATTTTCATTTGAGAATATTTCATAAGCATCTTTTATATTATTATCAAAATTACTTTCAGGAACTCTTATTTTATTTAATAATCCGTATATATAAGCAGAATTAGTTTTATATAATGAATAGAATCTGTCTGCAAATTCTGATACTGTATCAGTTTCAAATATATATTGATTTCCATAAATATAATTCATAGTAGTAAATATATCATTTTCATTAGTTGCATCAGCATTCATTATAGTATTTGCAACGGTCAATACTTCATTTGTATTTTGCATTCTATTTAGAAAGTTAGTTACTGTATCAATAGGAGTCTTAGCGTATATTAAATCATAAAGAACGGCAACTTCTAAAATTTTATCTTTATTATCTCCATCAACTCTATTTGCAATATAATTCAAATATTTTACAGATTGTTCAGGATCATTTTTAGCCTTCAAAAATCTTGATAATGTTCTAGGAGTAAAATATTCATCTATTAAATCATAATTATTATTAGTGTATAAATAAACAAAATGCAATGCTCTATTAGCTCCTTTAACAGCACCATCTTCTCCCATTCTTCTATAAATAGGAAGCATTGCTTTTATAAATCTGTAAGCATTAGAATCGCTTATATTCGTATATGAACTTGCAAAGAATTTATATCCTTCTTCAGAGAATAAATAAGCCGTATTAGTATCCATAACTTTATATCTGTCTTCAACAATTCTAGCATAATTAAACATCTTTTCATTATCACTCTGAGAATAAGCAATAACATTTGACATCATACTAATACTTGGAGAAGCACTTGAAGAATAAGAATTATAAAGTCTTGTCTTAAATTCATAAGCAGCATTTGACAATGAAGATACACTGTAATCAGGCTTTCCGTATACAGTAAACATATTATTGTCATAGCCTTTCATACTAACTTCCAAAGAATTAGATGATAATTTTCTGAAATAATTAGTATAAAACATTATTCTGGAATCTCTTCCATTTTTTCCTACTACTAAAGCTATATTATTTATATCTCTTAGAACCCTTCTATTGTTTGTAAAAGTTTCTTCATCAGAATAAACTATATATAGATTCTTTTTCATTATGTTGGATATATCAGAAGTACTAGCCCCTGTTATATCTGTAACTAATGGAACATAAGAATTAGTTGCTATATCTTTTAACTCCATAAATCTGAAATTGCCTCTTCTTCTCCTATTTGTAGAAACTGAAGAATTTGAAGATATATTATTTGAATATGTATTATTAGTTTCTTCAGAATTATAAGAAACATTCATATATAAGTTATTAGTATTATTTAATTTGCTGTCATTTTGCAAATTATTATAACTATAAACATTATTAGCAGCATTAGTATTGCTTGCCATAGTCATACTGCTGTTTATTTCTTTCTCAGCATTTCTAGTAGTTCTAAAGAATGCTATTAATTTACTATCTATATAAGCAGTTTTAGCAGGAAGCATATATTCTGTTGAATCATATAATTCTCTTACAAAAATATTTTTATTGCTTATAACAATAGGTCTGAATCCTATATGCGTAACATAGTTTTTAGTTTTAGGCATATCATTGGTCTGCATATAGAATGCAGTTCTTCCATTTTCCCTAACAAATCTATATCCCAAATAAGTATCCCAAATAAGAGTCTCATCTTTACGCATAGATTTATCAATATCTTCAGGCTTAACATCGCATATTACTATAGGCTCTATAGGAGTATTAGAAAATTTTTCTATTGCTTCTTTTTCATATCCTGAAATTTCTTTAAGCATTTCAGCTTCCATCTTACTATCATAAGGAGTATCTACAGAATTTAAATACATTTGATATGAATACAAAGTCTTTTCATAAAGTTTATAATATTCTCTTAGATAATAATTATTCTCACCCAAAGTATAAAGTCTTTTATCTAAGAATTTTCTTCTCATATCAATAGCATCAAACATAGCAAGTATATTGATACTAGCATCAGGATAACTGTCTTTTAAAAACTCTATAACTTTATATTTGGCTTGTCTTAATATAAAATTATTATCTTCTACAAATGTTATCATAAACACACTTTCTCTTAATCTCTTTAATATTCTAAATACATACTGCACAGGATAATCCAAACTATCAGGATATCTGTTTCTGTATTTAGAACTGAAATCAATCAAAGTAGTAAGTATTGCTATTTCTTCAACAGCAAATGCAGAAGTCTGAGCCTTTGAGAATGCAGACATATATTCTCTTGCTGCTTCTTCTATATAACCTGCTAATTCATAAGCCTTAGCTAAATTATATCTTATAATAATTTCAGTTTTTAAATCCACCGGAAAATTAGAGTTAGATGATAAAATATATTTATATCTATCTATAGCATCTTTAAGCATAGATAATCTTTGTACATTTACATCATGGTTTCTCATATCTGTAGGATCATCTGATTGTTTTTTTCTATAATTAACACTATTGTCCGCTGTAAGTTTAAATGCCATTATATAATTGAAAGCCGCTATATGAGAATACAATAATAATCTGTCTTTTGTACTAACAACATTATTTGTAGATAATATCTGAAGTGTTTTAGTGGTATTAAATAACTCTATAAAAAACTCTCTTTTAATAGAAGTTAAATCATTTTCTGATAAATATCTTAAATATAAAGATGATAAACTCAAATAGTTTTTAGCATCATTTTCAGCATTTTCATATTTAAGACTAGGATTATCAGCCAAAGTTTTTTCATCTAAAGTTTTCTGATATTCTTCTATAGATGTTTTAAAAGACATTATAGAATTGGATTGATCTCCCTGTCTGTAATAAAGATACCCTTCATTATTGTAATATGTAGCAAGCATCAAAGGCTGAATAGATTTTTTAGGTTTATCCTGAATAATATAATTGCGGTATGAAGATAAAGCCTCTCTAGCCTCAGAATATCTTCCCATCTTCTCATATAATTCCTGATATATAGAATAAAGCATTTGCTGTTTATCTACATTCAAAGGCTCTCCCGGTATATATCCTCCAAATGAAGCAAGTCCCAAATTTACAACATTAATATTAGCACCATATAAAGTTATACTAACATAATTAGGAGTATAAACAGATGAATCCAAACTATCTATTTTAGCTTTTACACTATCGCAATATAGTAAGGCATTATTATAATCTTCTAATTTTAAATAGCATGCCGCAAGTAAAAGCTGATTAAGTTCATTTTTATTAACATCATCTTTTGTAAGTTCATCTCTTTCTAATAATGACTCTATAGCCTTATTATAATCCTCTTGTTCTATAGCAGCAACTGAAGTATATCCTACTATTTTATATACACTTTCTTTATCACCTAATTTTTCAAATAAAGCACGAGCCTTATCATATTCTCTGTAAGCTCCTTTTACATCATTATTCATCCATAAAGAATAACCATAAAAGAAATGATACCAAGCCTTACTCTTATCAGTTCCTATTTGATTGAGTAAACTTTCTGCTTCTTTATATTCATTAACTGCATCAGAATACCTTCCATTTATCAAATAAGAATTAGCAAGCATTATAGATATGGCACTAGGTTTAGTTCTTACTTTACTTTTAGCCATTATTAATGAATCTATAATTTCAGAATCCAAATTCTGAGTCTGGAATGCAAGCATATTATAACCCATATATGTACCATTAGTAACTGTATTATCTTTATAAGCTGGTACTAACTCTATTACGCTTTTATATATTTTTTCATCTTGAAGCACCTGCATTCTTAAAGCCTGAGCGAATGTGAGCATCTCAGATTTTTTTACATAATAATTTTCTTCATCAGGATATAAGAATATTGCAAAATTAATATATGACACAGCCTTTTCAATTATGGTATCAAAAGCCATATTCAAATACAAATAAAATCCGTCTTCTCTTTTTTTCTCGCTTACAACATAGCGCTCAGGACTATACTGTTTGGATACAGCCATACCATAATATCTATTAGCCAAATAGTAATAAGCATTTGCAAGCTCAGCATGTGCCTCATGAGAAGAATATCTAGTTGATAAAATATTTCTCTCTCTCTCAAGTATAGTTTCTTCGAGTGATTCTATCGTACTGTAGGCTCTAAGTCCGCTCTCTATGACCCTTGAAGAAGCCGAGTTATCATTAGGATTATATTTTAAAGTCTCATTATAATTTTCATAAGCAGCAGCATACTTACCTTCATTATATGCTTTATCTGCTAAAGATTTGTAATAATCAGCTAATGTAGTTTTACAATACTGAGCCTCATAAGTGGAATCAAAATTCTTTCCTCCTGAATTTAATGCTTCTTTAAACAAAGCATAAGATTCATCATCTTTCTGAGCCATAAGAACCTTAGCATTTGCATAATATCCCAATGCAAGCATTATATCATTTTTAGACTCAATATAAGGCTTAAACAAATTAGTAGCATCATCATAATTTCTTGAAACTATAAGTCCGTCTAAATATATGAGCCTTGTGGCAACAGCTAAAGGAGCATAAGGATGAGCATTTTCTATTATAACATTATAAGAAATCTTTGAATCTCTTATGAAATCTTTAGCAATCTCTAATCTGTCTGAAAATAATAAATCTTTTCTTTTATAAGGAATATTATAAATATCTTCATCTTCTGGGTATTGATATCCGTTATCTTCAACTGAATGAGCATATAATTTAGCTGCAAGCAAATATAAATCTTTATCAATATTCAAATTAAGAATTTCACTAAGAATTGTAAATGTATTTTCATTATTTTTATCAGTTTTATATTTTTCATTGGCTGATATATAGCCTGACCAAGCTACTAAATTTGTTATTTCCAAATCGGTATTAGTAATAAAATATTCATTTGTATAAGATTCTATATCAAACCAATTATTATTAGTATCAAAACTCTCATCTATCTTCGATGTTAAAAATCCGGGAAATGTATCTGAATATTCAGAGGTTAATACCTTTTTGGTATTATTATATTCTTTAGTATTATTATTAGTGTATGATGATATCATTATATTAAAATATGCTTTAGCAACATTATTCTTATCTTCAGAAAAAGGAAAATATTCTGCAAATCTTTCTACAGCATCAACTTTCCTATTGTATGGAAGTTCAACAAAACTATTATACATAGCATCAGAATTATCATCTTTTATAAAATACTCTTTTGTAGACCCCATTGTTACTATACTAGTACCATCTTCACTAACAACATAGGCTCCAACCAAAGCAGAAGGATAGGCTACATTAAAAGTAGTTAATTGTGTATCTTCTGATAAAACATAATATTGATGTGTTGTCAAGGAATAAGACATCAAGCGTCTTTTATCATAATAGGTTAAATTTCCATCTCTGTCAGAATCTTTTTCTATTTCAAAAAATATAATAGTATCATCATTATAAAATGTAGGATTAAATTTAAATGTCTCTGTATCGGTAAGTATAGTTAAATTAGTCTGATTATTAGTATTGGGAATTAAATCTAATATAGCTAATTGGGAATATCTATCTCCGGCTTTAGAAGTTATAAAAGCTATTTTTGTATCATCAAAAGAAAATACAGGAGAACTAGCTTCAATATCAGATAATTTTTTCACATCTTTACCATTAGGCTTTACAGTAAAGAGTTTTTTTACTCCTCCGTCCCTATCTGAAATAAATGCTATGGAATTACCTTTATGAGAAATCACAGGATCAGTATCATAACCTTTATAATCTGTAAGTCTTATGATACTCTGCTCCAAATTTTCTAAATTATTTTTAGAAACTCTTATTCCAAAATTATAAAGTTTATATAAATATATATCACCGAAAGCATCATCTCTAGTTGAAGAGAATACTATATATCTTGATTTATCATCAGCGGAAACAGATGTATCTATTCCGGGGCTTCTAGTTAATCTATAAGTTTCAAGAGTATATGAATTTACAGCGAAAATATCAGTATTTCCGGCATTTTCTCTTGAATAATAAATCCAAGTACCTTCTTTATCAATTACAGCATCTAATGCCGGATTTACCTCTCCAGATGTTAAAGAATATCTTTTATATTCTTTTAAAAAAGGTCTGCTGTCAAATGCCGAATCAGTATTTTTCTGACTCGATGCACAAGCAAGTAAAATAAAAGAAAATAGAACTAATATTTTAAATTTCACATAACATTTTAATCTCATACTCTGCCAATATAATAATTTATTATAAAACTAATAACATATTAAATTATTATACAAAAAAAACAAATAAAATCAATATAAAATATTAAAATGAAGCTACTGCATCATCTACATTTTCATATACTTCAAATAGATCCTCTAACTCTACTGTTTTTAATATTTTTTTGATTATATCTGGAACACAAGCTAATACCAATCTTCCATTTTTATCTTTAATTTTTCTCATTATAGAAATAAATACTCTTATTCCGCTTGAGCTTAAATATTCAATTCCTGATAGTTCTAATATCAAATTAATAGAACCTGACTCTACTAATTGCTCCAACTCAGCTTCAATAGATACAGATAAATTAACATCTAATTTACCAACTAAACTTACAACTTTAACTTTTCCTTTATCTTCTATATTTAAACTCATATAATTCTCCTTGAATAATAATTGATTTTACAAGTATAACAAATAAAAAAAAATATTCAATATACTTACATATATAACAAGGTATTGATAGAATTGTAATATATATTTAAAAAAAATTGATTCTTTATGATAAAATTCCTATCATAGCTTTTTTTTCCCAATTTATATCCGATGATTGAGGACAAGGAAAAGTATTCCATTTAACATTTTTTTTGGCAACCCAATTTTCTTTATCTTCAAAAACTCCATTAGATTTCATCCATTTATTGAGTTTGGTATAATAAGATGATTTATAGGCATAAGTATAATATAATTTATTATTTTCAACTATATATCCTTCCATAAAGGTTACCTTTATGGAAGGATATCCAGAAAAAACAAGCATAAATTTATTTAAATAATCTGTATTGCTGTAAACTGCCATATTTTCATGTTTTGCATGAATAAAATTTAGTATCTTCTTTTTATTTATAGTGAGTACACCGTCTTCGTTAAAACTGTAATATCTATCTGCTTCCTTTACTACTCTTTTTTTTACTAACTTAATCCATGCATTATCATAAGAAATAACGGCTTTATTATTAATAAAAAATAAAACAGTCAATACCAATAATATAACTAATATAATATAAATATATGACATTATATTTTTTTAATATAACTCTCCTGCATACTCTCCGTCAGCCCAGTTAACATCTTCCGGCTGAGGTACAGGATAAGAACTCCAATCTGCATCAGTATTTGCTACCCATCTCTCATTTGTAAAAGTAGAGTTGGCTTTTTTCCAAGAATCTAATTTACCTTGATAGCTTTTTATATATTTTGAATATCTCATTATTTTTCCGCCTTCTATGGAATAGCCTTCAACCAAATTAAGACCTAGAGCTGGGGCATTATCATAAAACATAGATATAGGCACCTGATGGGTATAATAAGCATGCTGATCTGATCTTGCCCCCATAAATTTATAAATTTTTACAAGAAAAAGAGGCGATCTTCCTGAAACTAATTCTAAATCTCCGCCCGGTCTTCCTTCATATAAAGCACCTTTCATATCTATAGTTTTTCTAAAAATAAAACTAGCCCAATTTTTAGAATAATCGCTTTCTTTTGTTATGTTTTGTGCATTTAAAAAATTAAATGAAAAAACAAATAAAGATACAAACAAAATTATTTTCTTCATATTTTTTCTCCTACTATATAAATCAAATAAAAAATACAAATGTAAAAAATGTTTTTCATATATTATCGGAAATATGTAATTAAGAATAAAAAAAATTGGCTATAAAAATAATTTTATTCAGAAAAAACTCTTTGCATAATAATATCGGATATATAAGAAGCCAATTCTTCTACAGATATAAAACAATCATTAAGTATCCAATCTGTAAGAACTGATATGAATGCGCCAGAATAAAAACTAACCATAACCCTTATAACATTCTCTTTATTAGGGCGAATAGTCTTAAAATCTTTTATGCCTTCTATTACATAAGAAGCTAAATATTCTCTTAAAATGTTTGCAACACTTCCATCTTTATTATTCTGAAATATTATTTTCAAATATTTCCTATTTAAATAAAAATACTGAAGTATTTTTTCCATTATATCTACATGAGAATCTTTTAATTTATTTTCTATCTTATATCTTTTCAAATCTTCTAAAAATTTTGCCTCATATTCATCTAATTTAGATTTTAATAACTCATATTTATCATTATAATAAGTATAAAAAGTGCTTCTATGCATATTAGCTTTAGCACAAATATCAATTACTCTTATATCCTCAAAAGGTTTTTCTTCCAATAAAATACCAAGAGAATCTTCAAGCAATTTCTTTGTTTTTTTTACTCTGGCATTATTTTTATTTGAACTGCTTTTCATATAAAATGTCCTAGATTTTGGTAAATTAAAAAATATTAATAGACCTTCGTATATTATATTATAATATAATAAAATGTAAACTATTTATATTTATAATTACAAATATTTTAATAAAAAATGTAAATTAATTTTATAATAAACAACAATATGATATTTATGTCTATAAAAATAGTCTTATTTAAGACTAAATCTAAAATATATTTATCATTAATATTATTTATTTAGTAATTTTTTCTATAAAAGTATAAATTCATAATAAAATTTTATATACTATAGAGTATAATATATAACAGGAATCATATGATAATGAAAAATCTAATATACTTTTTTGCTAATAACAGAATGCTTGTAAATATCATAATATTCATCTCTATTATGATAGGTCTATATTCATACTATAACATATATAAAGAATCCTTCCCATCAACTGATTTAGAATTAATGATTTTGCAAGTAGTATACCCCGGTGCCTCTCCTTTAGATGTAGAACAAAATGCTGTCATACAAATAGAGGATCAATTAAGAACTATATCCGGAATAGATGAGTATACTTCAATAATAACTGAAAATGCAGCTATTATATTCGTGCAGTTAGATATGGAAATAGATACAAGCAAAGCTAAAGATGATATATTCAGAAAAATGCAAAGTGTTCCAGATATGGCAGAAGAAGTTGAAACTATAGAAATAACTGATATAAATCCAAAACTTACATCTATTTACAAAATAGGAGTGCATTTTAAAAAAGGATTTGAAGGAGATGAAAAAGTTTTATACGATTTCAGTAAGGAATTAGAAAGACAATTAAAATATGTTGACGGGGTTGCTGATATAACAGTTCAGGGAAGAACGGATCCTGAAGTAAAGATACTTGCTGATCCTAAAAAACTGCAGGAATATTACATTTCTCTTACAGATATAGTAAACTCGCTTTCTGCAAGAAATATAAGGGCTACAAGCGGAGATTTAAAAAAGCCTATTTATATGGATTTAGAAGAAAATGAGGAAGAAAAAACAATAGTAACAATGGGACAATTTGAAAATCCTTCAGAGGCTACTAATGTTGTGGTAAGATCTACTTTTAATGGTCAGAGAGTAAGGATACAGGATTTAGCAAAGGTAAACAGCGGTTTTGTAGAAAAATCTATATATGTAAGAATAAACAGCGTAGAAGGATATTCATTAAGCATACAAAAAAAAGAGAATGCTGACATAGTAAAAACTACAGAAAACATTAATAATTTTCTAAAAAATAATCAGCATTTAATACCTGAAAATGTAGAAGTTACAACTATGGGTGAAACTTCAAGAATGGTATTAGCTCTTACAAATGTAGCAACTAGCAATTTAATATTCGGTTTCATTATAATATTAATAGTTCTTTTAATATTCTTAGATTTCAAAAGTGCATTATTTACAAGCATAGGAATGATAGTCGTAATATTTATCACTTTCTCATACATACATTTTTCTGATTTAACATTCAATATTATATCACTAGCAGGAATAATTACTGTTATAGGAATGGTTGTTGATAATAGTATAGTGGTATGCGAAAACATATACGATTTTCAAAAGGCTGGGAAGACAGGACTAGAAGGAACAGTTGAAGCGGTAAAAGATGTAGTAAGCCCTATAATGGTTGCCACTATGACTACTGTTGTAGCTTTTATGCCTATGCTTCTTACTAAAGATGTTGTAGGCAAACTCATAGCACCTTTTCCTAAAGTTGTTATGGTGGCATTAATTGCTAGTTTATTTCAGGCTATATTTTTGCTTCCTAATAATCTGCAAGATAAAACTAAAAAAAACTTTAAACTCTTCAAAAAAATAAAAAATCCTCTGGATTTTGATAAAGAAAAATTATTCAATGCTATGAAAAACCCTTTTAATAAAGCATTAAAAATTTTATTAAAATTCAGATACTTGGTAGTTTTATTTTTTATAGTTCTTTTAATATTTTCATTCTTTTTAGCTAAAGATAGTTTGCAGAAATTTATACTTATATATGATACAAGCTCTGACAGCATAATGATAAATATTGACTCAGGAATAGGAAACTCTATAAAGAACACTATTAAGTATGTTGAGCAAATAGAAAATGTCATATATAAGTCTGTTGATGCTGAAAACTTAATAGCAGTTAATAGCATTGTTGGAAAACAAGTTAATCAAAATATAGTTGATATTTCAGAAGAATCGGCAAATCTGGCAGGCATTACAGTTTATCTTATACCATCTACAGAAAGAAAAAAAACGGCTTATGATATAATGGACGATATAAATAGAGAATTAGAAAAAACAAGTTTAAGAGAAGAATTAGATGCTTTGATGGTATCAGTTAAACTTCCAATGGATCCGGGAAAAGCAGTAGATATAAAAATAGTTGGAAATGATTTAAATCAGACTAGAAAAGTAAGAGATGAGGTAAAAGCATATTTGCTTAGTCTTAATGGAGTCATAAACTATTACGATGATGATAAATCTGGAAAAAATGAATTAAGAGTATTATTTGATTATGATGAGATAGCACAATTAGGAATGAATGTCGCTAATGTGGCAAATGAACTTAGAACTGCATACAGCGGTGCAGTTGCAACTTCAATACAGGAACTTGATTATAAATTAGACTTCAGAGTTCAGCTTGACAGAGATTATATATATGATACGAATGTACTTAATAATCTTGTAATACCAAACACTTATAACAGACTTCTATATTTAAAAAATGTTGCAAGTATAACTGAAACAAACGGAGTATCTTCTATTAGGCATTATAACGGACAAAGATGCATTACTATCAATGCAGATCTAGTTCAGGGACAAAACACATCTATACAAGTAATGTTTGCAATACAGAATAAATTTAAAGATATAAGTCAAAGATATCCCGGTGTTATAATAGGTTTCGGAGGAGAGGCAGATCAGACGGTAGGAGCTTTAGACGGACTTGCAGTTACATTATTTATAGCAATAGTTTTAATATACTTAATATTATTACTTCAATTCAAAAAATTTGCTCAGCCTCTTATGATAATGTTTTTAATACCATTTACATTAACAGGAGTATTCATAGCATTTTATCTTCATGGCATGCCTATGTCATTTATAGGTTTTATAGGTATTGTAGGGTTATGCGGTGTACTTGTTAATGACGGCATCATAATGATAGACTTGATAAACAAAATAATAGAATCTAGAAAAACTGATGCAGAAGCATTAAGCAATCCAAAAAAATTCGCATTCGACTCAATAGTAGAAGGAGCTACTCAAAGACTTCTTCCTATATTTTTAACCACAGTAACTACAGTTGGAGGATTAATGCCAACAGTTTACGGCATAGGAGGAGATGCTGATTTGATAGTACCTATAGTTATGAGTTTAGCTTATGGGCTTATATTCTCAACATTAATAACATTGATATTTTTACCTTGCGTGTTTATGATAGCTGTAGATTTGAAGCTTATAAAATTAAAATAATTTTTTTAGTAACTTTAGTATTAAATATGTTTTATATAAAGTTTTTTAACTGCATGTATGTATATAATATCTTCAGTTTTAAATCAATTATATTGAAACTTTATCCATTTGCCGCTTAAATATCTTAATGTAAATATTGTAGCCTTTACTATCCAATCAAAGAACATTGCTATCCAAGTACCAACCATGCCCATTTTAAAATATAATGCAAATACATAAGCCAACACTATTCGGCATAACACCATCGAAACAGAAGCCACTATCATAGGAAACTTAGCATCTCCTGAAGCTCTAAATACCACAGGCAAAGAGTATCCTAATGGCCATATAATCATCATAATAGCATGATACCATGATAATTTATAAGTATATCCTGAAGCCTCAGCAGATAAATGATACATATTAAGTATTATAGGCAAAATTGAAAGCATAACAGCACTAGTTATAGTTTGAGATACATAAATAATGGCTATTATTTTTTTAGTATAATATTTAGTTTGATTATAATCGCCGGCACCTACACATTGGGATATAACAGTTGTGAGTCCCAATCCTATAGCCATACCCGGAAGAACCTCTAAACTAGCTATAAGCGTAGAAACAGAATTTGCAGCTATTGATGCTGTACCAAATGTAGATATTAAACTAAGTATCAATAATCTTCCCAAATAAAACATTCCGTTTTCTATACCATAAGGTATTCCTACAGATAATATCCTTTTTATAGTTTGAATATCCATTTTATACATGATCTTATTTTTTATATATATAAGATTATTTTTATTTAATCCCAAAATTATAATTATTAATGCTGAACCTATTCTGCTAATCAATGTAGATATTGCAGCTCCTGCTATACCCATTTTAAATACATAAATTAAAACAGCATTTCCTATAACATTTAATATATTCATAGATATCATAATTTTCATTGATATTTTTGAATTTCCTATAGTTCTAAACATAGAAGCTCCGCCATTATAAATAGCCAAAAATGGTATTGAAGCTGCAACTATCAGCATATAAATATTTGCCTCATTTCTAACTTCATTTGTAATACTTCCGAACAATGCTCCAAATAAAGAATCTTTAAACAAATATATGATTAATGTTAAAGCTATAGAAAATAATAATAAAAACCTTATAAGCTGATTAATAGAATCATCTGCTTTTTCTATATTTTTGGCACCTATATATTGCCCGCTGGCAACAGCACCTCCCGAAGCAATAGCAGCAAATATGCTTATAAGAAATGCTATTACAAAATCAACCAAAAATACAGCAGATACAGCAGATTCCCCTACACTAGCAACCATCAAAGAATCTATAAGCCCAACTAGATATTCTAAAAATACCTCTATAATAAGAGGAACAAATAATTTTATAAGATATTTATTAGAAAACATATTATTAGTTTTCATATTACTATTAAAATCAGAATAAATTATTTCGCTCATTTTACAGTCCTCAAAAAATTTATTTAATTATTTTTCTAATTAGATAATAAAACATTTAATTCTATCTCGTATGCTTCCTGCATAATTTTTTATCTTTAATTTCTACTTTATTCCAAACAATCTAAAATACTCTAAAAACATCATTTTAATTTATAAATATTTAGTATTAAAAATTAACAGCATAATGCATTAGAATTTCCTAATTTTCTTGGAGCAGCTAATATTATTAATACTCTTTTACTCATTTTTTATAACACCTCATTTCTTTCATTAATTTTGCAAGATTATAGCATTAGAGTACACTCCAATGTCAAATGATTTTTGATAGTTTTTTATAAAAAAGTTAATTTAAAATATATTATGATAAAATAATTAATTATAATAATCATACATTAAAATGATAGTTAACATAATATTAAAATCAGAATGCAATTTGTAAGTAAATAAAAAATATATATAAATGATAAATATCTTTTAAAACTAAAGTAATTAAATATTATTAAACTTAGGCTTGGCATATAAAAAATTAAATAATACAATAACTAATTTTGTAATCTAATTTTCTTAAAGTAAGTATTATTAACATCGTAACTTATTTTTTAATTCTTCTAAAAAGATCTTTGAGGCTTTTGAAAATACTTGATTTTTCTTCCATATTATACTTGATTCTACATACAATTTTGGCTTAAGAGGTATAAAGCATAAATCACTTTCACTTATAGTATTTATAAGCTTATCCATAGTAATAGCATATCCTATACCCTCTTCAACCATAATAGCAGCATTATAAATAAGGTTATAAGTTAAAACTATATTTAATTTATCAATATCTTCACCAATCCACTCATAAAATTTATTACTTTTTGACTTATTCCTAAAAAATCTTTTAGGGCATATTATTGGAATATTTAATAAATCCTCTTTAGTTATAAACTTCTTTTTTGAGAGATGCGAATCTTTTTTCATTAATAAACCGTATGATTCTTTATGAGGTATTTTTATATAATCGTATTTAGTTTCATCAAAACTTCCTATCAATAACCCAAAATCAGCAAGTCCTCTGTCTAATTTTTCTGTAATATCAGAATATATTCCGCTATGAATATGATATATTATGTTTGGATACAATTCTCTTATATCTTTTATTATATTAGCTATGATATGCATATAATAGGTTTCTCCGCTTCCTATATAAATGTCTCCTGCTATTATATCTTCAGAAGACTTAAACTCCATTTTAGTTTTTTCCATTAAATCAATTATTTCTTCAGCCCTCTTCTTTAAAAGTATTCCGTCAGATGTAAGTTTTATACTGTAATTGCTTCTTATAAAAAGTTTTTTTCCTATTTCTTTTTCTAAATTATTTATTTGTCTTGATAGATTTGGCTGAGTAAGATTGAGATAATTAGCAGCTTTTGTAATGCTTCCCTCTCTGGCCGAAGTTAAAAAATATTTTAAAGATTTTATATCCATAAATAAATATTCCAATTATAATTTTTGCTTATCATATCATAAATAACAATATTTAGTAATACTTTTTTATTATAACTAATTATAAGATATAAGTATTTGATATATTAGTATTGATGCATTAAAATAGCCTCATAATTAATAATAAGGAGTACATCATGACTATATCAGAAGTAAGCCAATTAACAGGACTCACAAAAGACACTTTAAGATACTATGAGAAAATAGGAGTAATACCGGAAATAGGAAGAAGCAAAAGCGGAATTAGAAACTATAATGAATATAATTTGAAATGTATAGAGTTTTCAAAATCAATGCGTGATTTAGGCATATCAATAGACTCCATTATAAAATATATTAAACTTTGCCAAAAAGGTACAAATACAATAAATGAAAGAAAATCAATACTAATTAATGAAAGAAATTTAATGCAAAGACATTTTAATGATTTAAAAATAAAATTAGATAAACTAAATAAAAAACTAGAAGAAAAAGATTTTTTTAATTAAAGAAAAAATATTAAATCATAAAAAATTTAATTTATGATAATTCTATATTGACATTGGAGTTCACTCAAATGCTATAATCAGAAAATATTATTTACAAAAAGGAGAGAAAATGAAAAAATATTTACTAATTAGTTTTACTTTATCAATAATATTTACTACTGTATCATGTAATGCAGGAAGTAAAGAGGCTTCAAACATTTATGAATATGCAAAATCACCAGAAGGAACAGTATTGATAAAAAACGGCGAAGGGCAAAAATCTAAAGGTTCAGCAGACTATTTTACAGGCGATGTTGAAGTTGAAAGTATAACAGCACCTAATGAAACATCTAAATTCTCAGTAGCCTATGTTACATTTCAAGCTGGTGCAAGAAGTGCATGGCATACTCACCCAGCTGGACAGCATTTAATAGTTGTTGAAGGTGTCGGACTTACTCAGGAAGAAGGAAAACCTATTCAGGAGTTTAGAGCTGGAGATATTTTATACTGCCCTTCAAATGTTAAACATTGGCATGGAGCTTCTCCAAATTCACCAATGAAACATGTTGCTATAACAGGTGATTCAAACGGAAACAATGTTACTTGGATGGAACATGTTACTGATGAAGAATATTACAGCTATACTAATCAATAATACATTAATAAAAATATTTTTATAATAGAGATTTATTTATGACAAAAACTATTACTTTTATATTACTTATATTGAGTATACTTACAATGAATGCTTTTACACAAAATACAAAAGTAAAACTAACATTTAATGATAATGAAATTTATGCTTTAATAACAAATTCAAATGCCGGAAATGATTTTTTATCGCTTCTGCCTATGAATTTGAAAATTGAAGATTTTAATGGTACAGAGAAAATATCATATCTGAGTAAAAAACTAAATACTCAAAATGAACCAGACGGCATAACTCCAAAAGCAGGAGATATAACTTATTATGCTCCTTGGGGTAATTTGGCTATATTTTATAAAAATTTCAGATATTCAAATAATTTAATTTATTTGGGAAGATTTGAAAATATTTCTGATATATCAAAACTTTCAAATATGAAAGGAGATTTTGAAATTCGTATAGAGAAAGCAAATTAAAAATTATAAGTTTATTAGAATTAAATAAAAAATTATAATTTTTATATTGACATTGGAGTAAACTCTAATGCTAAAATAAAAAAATAATTTACATATAGTAAAAATGGAGAGATTATGAATAATATAAAATTAAATAATGGTGTTGAAATGCCTATTCTTGGATTCGGAGTATACAAAATAGATAATTACGAAGAATGCAAAAAAGCATGTCTTTACGCTATTGAAGCTGGATACAGACACATAGATACAGCATCTATATATATGAATGAAAAAGCAGTAGGAGATGCTATAAAAGAAAGCGGTATAAATAGAAAAGAGATGTTTATAACCACAAAATTATGGATACAGGATGCAGATTATGATAAGGCAAAAAAAGCATTTCAAATATCTATGGAAAAATTAGGATTGGATTATTTAGATTTATATTTACTCCATATGCCTTTTGGTAATTATTATTCCGCTTGGAAAGCAATGGAAGAATTATATGAAGCAGGACATATAAAAGCCATAGGAGTTTGCAACTTCTATAAAGAGAGATTAATTGATTTTGTATATAATCATAAAATAATGCCAGCTATTAATCAAATAGAAACACATCCATTCTTCCAAAGATGGGAAGATCAAGAATTAATGAAAGAGTATAATATCACATTAGAATCTTGGGCACCTTTAGCAGAAGGCAGTAATAATATTTTCAATAATGAAATATTAAAAAGCATAGGAAAAAAATATAATAAAACTGCAGCTCAAGTTATTTTAAGATGGCTAACTCAAAGAAATATACCTATTATACCAAAAAGTGTTAATAAAGATAGAATAATAGAAAACTCTAAAATATTTGATTTTATATTAGATGATAATGATATGAATCTTATAAAAACTTTAGACAATAATAAAAATATAATATTTCTTAATGAAGATGAAAAGTTTATAAAACAATTATTAAATATGAAATATTAATATAAAGGAGATTATTAAATGAAAAAAATGTTAAAATTAAGTTTATCAATATTCTTATTAATGACAATATTATCTTGTCAGGCAAATAACAATAATACAAACAATAATGGAGGAAATCTAAATATGACAGAAAAAGCAAACACCAAATATAATGAATTATTTAAAAGAGATGCCGCTTCTACAAAACCCAATGATGAAGAATTAGAAAGTATATTCAATAACTTTTTATACGGCGAAGTTTATAATCATGGCTCATTAGATGCAAAATTAAGAGAGCTTGTAACATTAGTTTCTCTAACAGCTTCTCAAGGCACTGACTTTATAAAAGATCATGTAGAAATAGCTTTGAATGTAGGAGTTACACCTATAGAGATAAAAGAGGCACTATATCAATGTTCTCCTTATGTAGGTTTTCCAAGAGTATTTGCGGCATTAGAAAAAGCAAATGAAATTTTTAAAGCAAAAAATATATCACTTCCTATAGAATCTCAATCAACTGTTACAGAGGAAACAAGATTTGATAAAGGATTAGAAACTCAGGTAAGCATATTTGGAAATGCAATACTTACTGCTCATTCAAATGCCGCCCCAAATCAAAAACATATTCAGAACTATTTATCAGCTAACTGTTTCGGAGATTTCTATACAAGAACAGGTTTGTATTTAAAAACAAGAGAGCTTTTAACATTCATAATGATAATATCTTTAGGAGGAGCTGAACCTCAGGCTATAGCACATGCAAATGCTAATATAGCAATGGGTAATACTAAAGATATGATGATAGAAGCTGTAACTCAATGCCTTCCTTATATAGGATACCCAAGAACATTGAACGCTATAACTGTAATTAATAATATACAATAATAATAAACAAGAATAATACTTATTATATCCATTTATAATAACATCAATAAAAAATGCAAAATAACTATACATTTTTTATAAAAGTTAATAAAAAAATTTTATAAAAGGAGAGTTTGAATATGAGAAAAATTATCAAAACAATATTATTATCATTATTTCTTTCAAGCACATTATTAATAGGAGGTTTATACGCTCAAAGCTCAAAAACTTTAATAGTATATTTCTCTTGGGGAGGAAACACCAGAACAGCTGCCAATATGATAAAGAACATGACTCATGCTGATATATTTGAAGTAAAAACTGCAGAAAGCTACCCTACTGATTATAATGATACTATAAATCAGGCAAGAGATGAATTAAATAATAATGTTTTACCTAGATTAAGTGCTAATATAAATAATTTGGCAGATTATGATACTATAATATTATGTTACCCTAATTGGTGGGGTACTATTCCTCAGGCAGTAAAACAATTATTACAAACTCATAATTTCAGCGGTAAAAAAATAGCTCCTTTATGCACGCATGGCGGAGGCGGTATGGGAAGAAGTTTAAATGATATAAAAACTTTATGCCCTAACTCTGATATATTAAACCATCTAAGTATATCTGGAAGAAGTGTTAATGGCTCAGAAAATAATATAAGAACATGGCTTCAAAATATAAACATACTATAAAAATTATAAACTTGCTTTCAGTTTATAAATTAGTAAATATTTTCTAATTGAAAGCAAGTAAAAAGTAAATAATAATAAAATTAATTACGGAGTTTATATATTATGAAAAAAATTAGTATAATTATCTTTTTTATATTTTTTAGTTTATGTAATGCTCAAGAGAATACAAAAATAAAAATTACTGTAAACAATCAAGTATTGGAAGGAGTTATTTATGATACAGAACTATCAAAAGAGATAATGAATATATTTCCAATTACTGTTTCTATGGCAGGTTATGGTAATAGAGAATATTACGGCTCAATAGACTACAGACCAAAAAATATAACAAAAGGAAAATTAAATTTCCAAAACGGTGATATAACATACTGTGCCAGAAATAATTCGCTTGCAATATTCTACTCACAGTCATCTAATCCCAATCTTACTATGGAAGTTATACCAATTGGAAAAGTTACATCAGATTTAAGTATTTTTCATGATTTATATAACAGAGGAGAAAGAAGAGCAGATATAACTTTTAGTATATACTGACAATTTTTAAGTTTGTCAAAAATGTATTTTATATTTGTTTTTACTAGTCATGCTGCTATGCCTTCAATTGTCGCAAATTTGACGAAGTTGAATCAAAAAAGCTAACAATACATTTATAAAATATAGAAATCAATTTTATTATAAAAAGGAGTGTACATGAAAAAATACATGATTATAATGCTTTATCTAGTGTTTACATACATAGGATATGCACAGAATTCAAAAATTCTGATTGTTTATTTTTCAAGAGTAGGAAACACTTTATTTAAAGATAATATAGACGCCTCAACTTCAGCAAGCATTATAGCAAATAATAACAGAGTAGGTACTACAGAATATGCTGCTAATATAATAAAAAATGAATTAAATGCTGATATTAGATTAATAGAAACAGTTGATAAATACACTGATAATTTCGACAATTTAGTTGATAAAAATCATGAAGAGATGCGTAACAATTATTTTCCGAAAATAAAGCCGTTAAATATTGATATAAATAAATATGATACCGTTTTTATAGGATATCCTGTATGGGCTAATGATGTACCAATGGCAGTGCGTTCATTCATTAGAGATTATAATTTGTCATCAAAAACTATAATACCATTTTGTACTCATGACGGATACGGTGCTGGAAGATCATATAATACTATTAGAAACATGATAAAAAATGCCAATATATTAAATGGCTTGGCATTAGACTCTTCTAATATACAATCAGAGGACGAGAGAATAAAATCTTGGATAAGAGAATTAAATTTAAAAAAATAGACAGTAGATACCATTTTGTTAATAAAACTTTTTTCTAATCTGCCTGTTACAATAAAAAATAAATAATAGGCGGATTATTAAAAAAATATGAAAGGAGATTATATGAAAAATTTAATATTAATTTATTTACTTTTATCAATAATTATATCATGCAAAAATAACAATACTTCTAATATAGAAAGTACAAATGATAATAATTATAATACTCAAAATAATTATGTTAACATCAATTATACTCAAAGCGATTCAAAAATATTAATAGCATATTTTACTTGGGCAGACAATACTGTAGTAGAAAACCCTTCATCTATAGACCCAGATGCTGAAACTTCTGCAAGCGTGCTTCCTATTGGAAATGCTGCATTAATTGCTGGCTGGATACAAGAAGAAACAGGAGGAGATTTATTTAGTATAAAAACAGAAAATAAATATTCAAGCGATTATGATGAATGTCTTAATCAAGCTAGAAAAGAAAGGGATAATAATGAAAGACCAAGACTTACTCAAAGAGTTAATAATATAGATGATTATGATGTTATATTTTTAGGTTTTCCTAATTGGTGGTATACTTGCCCTATGGCTATTTTCACATTCGTTGAAAGCTATGATCTATCTGGAAAAACTATAATACCATTTTGTACTCATGGAACAGGAGGACTTTCAAGAACTATAAGAGATTTGAGGAACTTACTTCCAGATGACTGCAAAGTATTGGAGCCTATAGGAATATACAGACCAGAGGTAAAAACATCAAAAAATAAGGTTTTAGATTGGCTTAGAAAGTTGGATTATTAAAAAATTGTGATGAATATAATTATAATATAATAAGGAGTAAAAATACATAATGAGTAAAAAAATAATAAAAATAATCGTAGACATAATAATGACTTTACTATTTTTTATTTTGATGGCATATCATTTCACTGGAGATGCCGTACATGAATATTTGGGTTTTCTTCTTTTTATATTTTTTATACTTCATCATATACTTAATTTTAATTGGTATAAAAACCTGCCTAAAGGAAAATATAATTTTAATAGGGTTTTAAATACATTCATTAATACTATGCTTTTTTTATGTATGATAGGATTAATGATAAGCGGAATACTATTTTCTCAAAGGGTGCTTGGATTTTTGAATATTCATAACAGCGGAATGTTTACAAGACGCCTTCATATGATTTCAAACTCTTGGGGATTTATATTTATGTCAGCACATCTTGGAATGCATTGGGGTATGTTTATCAATATGAGTAAGAAGTTTATCAATATAAAAAAACAAATAGCATTAATAATAGCTTCATTAATTGCTGTATATGGTATTATTTCATTTATAAAAAGAGAATTATATAATAAAATGTTTTTGCTTGTAGAGTTTGCTTTTTTTAATTATGAAGAGCCTGTAATACTTTTCTTTATGGATTATTTATCTATAATGGGTTTATTCATATTTATAAGCTACTATCTGCCAAAAATTATAAAAAATAATAATAAATAATATAATAAAAATTAATATATCAAAAAGGAGAAAAGTAAAATGAAAACACTTATAATTTTTTCGCATACATATTGGAATGATTCAAAGGTTAATCGTAAATTATTAGAATCGATAAAAGATTTTAAAGATATCACAATTCATAATTTAAATGAAATATATAAAGATAATAAAATAAGTAAGGAAAATGTGAAATCAGAAATATCTTTATTAAAAGAACATGATAAAATAATATTTCAGTTTCCATTATTTTGGTTTAGTACTCCAAGCCTATTAAAAGAATGGGAGGATACTGTTTTAACTGATATACTTTATGGAAGTGAAAGCAAATGTTTAGAAGGAAAAACTTTTCAAATAATTACTACTGCAGGCGGAGAAAAATCTTTTTATGATTCTTTGGAGTTTGGTATTAATACTATACTTTCCCCTATAACAACAAGTTTTAAATATTTAGGTTTAAAAGCAGAAAATCCATACTGCATATATCATGCTAATTCTGATAATTTAGACCTAAACGAATATCATAAGTATTTAAGATAATTGTTTAATATAAAATAAATGAACTTATTTCATAATTAACCTTATTTATAGTTGTCATACGAAGCACACAAAGTTCTGCTCTATGGCAGCTACTATTTTATACTGTAAGTCTCCTACATAATGAATACCGTTAGTTATCAAATGCTAATTAAAAATCATGTACAGTTATAATATACAAAAGTCTATATTTTATACCAAATATAAAACATGATTGTTGCGATTTTATAATAATTTTACACCTCAGTCTTCGCCATAGATGTACTTAGGTATTATTATTTTAAATAAGCCTGCAGATTCCAATACGCTAAAAAGAACAAAAAACTGATAAAATTAAAATATATATAATAAACTTACTTGCTAATTAAAATATATTGTTTAAAATATCACTTACTATATACTTAATTTTTTATTTTAATTTGTCAGTTATCCGCCATTTTTAGTAATAATATTATTATATATTATCCATATTGAAATTAAGCCAATATCCTAATTCTTTGAATGATGCTTTTTCATTATCATTAAATTGTATATCCGTATTTTTATACTTTAAGATTATCTTATAAAATATATTTTCAAATGTATTTCTATCTATAGGCATATCATTATTTGATAAGAACTTAACATCTTTAAGTACATCATATATTGTTTCAGGATTTCCGGTTTCATATAATGTATTCAAAGCATTTTTTATATTATCTCCGATTAAGCTGGATATTCCGCTGTTTGATATAAATATTCCTGCACTTCTTGCATCTTTTAAATTTTCTGATACCTCATCATAAGCATCTCTTCCTCTATCTATGATTTTTTCTCTAAGTATAGGCGATGCCATAGCTCCCATTATTCTTCTATAATCATAATCAGGAGTAATACTATTCAAATTGAAGTATGTAAAAAGTTTTCTATATTCAGGATATATTTCATGCATCAAATGATCTAATTTTTTAATATCACTTTCAAATAAACTGTCAGCTAATTTATCTCTTATATCTGAATTTAAATCTTTTAAATACATCGTATAAACAGAAGAGTTATCTAACTTATCATAATATTCTGATATTTGTATTTGATTTTTAAATTCATGATTTTCACTTGATGTATTAACTCTAAAATATATATCTGCCGCTATATTATCTATTAATATACCTTCTATAATATTATTTTCTATCTTAGTTGTTTTTATTTCATGCTTAAAGATATTTATATTTATATCTCTATATTCGCTTGCTATAAGATTAAAGATAAAATAATTAATAACATAAAGTTTTGTGAACACATCAGCTTTTGCTTCTTTTTCATAGAAATATCTGGCACTATGATGTTCTGGTTTATTGCTTATAGACTTCTCTAGTGTTTTTAGGAACTCTTCATGAGCTTCATTAACAAAGTCAAGATTTTTATCTTTTACTAACAATCTGGCATAATGGAAAGACTGTTCAGCATACTGCATATTTTTTATAGGTTCTAGTCTTGATACATCTTCAAAGAACCAGCCGCAAGATGTATATGAGAATAATGAATATTTATAAGATTCCATTAAAAATACGAATTCTTTAAATGATATATATTTGCTGCATATCTCATATAAGTCCCTAGCATCTAAATCATTATATATCGCTCGTACATATTCTTCTCTCAAAGAGTTTCTAGTTTCATCAGTAAAGTTTAAAAAAGTTTTGAATAATTTATCCTGCATTTTTCTAAGTATATCAAATGCATCTCTTAAAGGACCTCTCCAAGATAAGTCAAGTCCTTCCCAACCGCCGCAACCGCAATTACTTCTCCACCTTTCTACACCATGTGAACAGCTCCAAGAAGTACCTCTTGCACCTGTGCCTTCATGAAGTATAACCTCTTCTGTAGGAGGATACATATTTAAATAATGTTCATAATTAGTAGGCGTAATATTATCATAATGAACATTCTCTTTGAAATACCTTGCCAAACACATATCCGCAAAAGGTTCATGATGACCATAGCTTTCTCCGTCAGTTGCTATATTTACAAGTCTCCTTTCGCCATAAGCATTTCTTATTCTTTCAGCAAGTTTATCAGATGAAGTAAGCAAATGTTCAAAAGCTATAGCCTGAGATATATAAGGATCATAAAAGAATACGATAATTCTTTTACCATTATGTCCGTATAGCCAATATGGCTTAGAAGTATCTATTTTTCCTCCGGATACATCTAATGTTGTTATGTTTTTTACATAGTGAGCCTGATATGGTGAAAGTATTGTAAATTTTACTCCGCAGTCATATAAAGCATCAACTACATCTAAATTTATAGCGGTTTCAGAAAGCCACATACCGCTTGATTTTCTTCCGAAATATTTTTCAAAGTTATATAACCCCCATTTTATCTGCACTCTCATATCTTCTTTTTTGGCAAGCGGCAGTATTATATGATTATATACTTGGGCAATTGCATTTCCGTATCCAATTCTTTCTATACTTTTTTTATCAGCTTCTATTATTCTTGCTAATAAATCTTTTCTCGTTTTTGCTATATAATCTATAAGCGTAGGTCCGAAATTAAAACTTATATATTCATAGTTATTAGACATATCCATAATTCTTCCATATCCGTCTAATATTCTTGAATATGCATTAGGACTATAACATTCATTTGTTATTCTTTCATTCCAATCATGTGCGGGTGCTGCACTTGCCTCTTTTTGTATTTCACCTAAAAATGGATTTTCTCTTGGCGGCTGATAGAAATGACCGTGCAATATCAAGTATCTCATATTATGTCCTAATATCATGGAATAAAATATTTTATGATTATAAATATTTTATATTTAATTGCAAGATTTTTTTTACATGAAATTATAGTATTTTTTTTATATAAAATATTGTATGTAAATAAATACTTGACTTTTAATTATAGTCTCATATAATATAAAATATATTCTTTTTTGTAACTCACTTTCAAGGAGATAGTTAATGTACAGAGTAGCATCCTTTATCTTTTTATTTTTATTGACATTAAGCACTTTTACTTATGCTGTAGATAAAAAATATATACCAAATAATGTTGATAGTGTATTTTCTATTAATTCCGGAACTATGGCAGAAAAAGGCGAAATTAATTTACAGGATATTTTCAATAAATTTTTTATGCAGAAATACGCCGACAGATATTTAGAATACAGAGATGATGCATTTGTTGCCGAGGTTATGACTAATAGATTAAATGATTATATAGATTTCTCTAAGACTTCAAGAATTGTTTTTTTTAATGGATATCAGCAAATGACATTACTTTTTGATGTTAAAGATATTACTGAGTTAGATAAACTTATGATAAAAATGGCTAGTCAGGAAGATAAATTAGTTTCAGTTGCTGAAAATGCTGCTTACAGATATTTAGCATTAGATGAATATAACTTAATTTCATGGAATAAAGAAATATTTTCTGTTACATTAAAACTTAAAGATAATTATTGGTACAATGAAGAATTAAATAAAGAAGATATTACTAATATAGCTAATTATGTATTTATTAATAATACTCCTTTAGAAGATGAAAAATTCTTAGCTTTAGAAAATGAAACTAATGATTCTTATATTTGGGCTAATTTATCAATATTAGCTGATGAAAACTCTGATTTTGCTAAGTTTTTATTCGGAAGAAGCTATGACGGAATACCTAAAGATGCTTACAAAGGGGCTATCATTACTACAAAAATAAATTTCAATAATGGCGATGCTCAGATTCTTCTTGACAGCTATACTCCTAATTATCCTTATGATAGCTCATTACTTAAAAAAGAATTAGCTGATAATATATATTCATTTGTTAATGGTGAAAATAATTACGGATTCTTATCATTAGCATTTAATAGTAAAGAATTAGCTAGCTATCTTAAAAATATCATGGGAGATTTAAAAAATCTTCCTCTTAGTGAAGAATTAAAAACACTAGAAGATAATGGAATAGATGCCTATAAACTTATAGAACTTTTAGGAGGAGATATATTTGTATCTGTTTGGGACGACCCTAATGCAAATGATGATGAATCCCCTGCTTTATTGATTTCTGCTTCTATAACTGATACTGATACAGTTAAGATAATATTACAGGCATTTTCTGAAGATGTTGTTGATGATATTTATACAATTGGCGGTTATTCATGCTATATAAAAGATTCTATATTATATATTTCTGATAATTCTAATGCTATAGATTCGATAATTAATGATGAGAAACCAGCCTCAGCATTGTCTGCCGATAAAATTGACATAGCTAAAAATAATACTATGGCTTTATATTTGGAGTTCAATTCTAATTTATCATTATATGGCATAGGAGATGAATATACTGAAACTTTTGAATCAGTTTATTTGACTTCAAATATATTAGAAAGCAATCATACTCAGATGCTTTTAAAAGTTAATACTAGAGATAAAGAAAAAAATTCTCTTTATATAATAAGATCTTTTCTTGGATTATAATATTTATATAAATGAGATTAGATGAATATGTGCATAGTAAAGGCTATACAGAAAGCAGATCTAAAGCACAGGATATAATACTTGCAGGCTGTGTATTTGTTAATGGTGTAAAGGTAACTTCCAAGGCTCATAAAATAAAAGATACTGATAATATAGAAGTTATACAGAATATAAAATATGTATCAAGAGCCGGAAAAAAGTTAGAAAAAGCCTTTACAGAATTCGGTATATCTGTAGAAAATAAAATATGTCTAGATATTGGTGCCTCTACAGGAGGTTTTACAGATTGTCTGCTTAAGTATGGTGCTAAAAAAGTTTATGCTCTTGATGTGGGACATAATCAGCTGGTTTATAAACTTCGTAATGATAATAGAGTAATATCCATAGAAGATTTTAACGCTAAAGATATAAAAAGAGAAATGTTTTATGATGAAATTCCATCTATAGTGGTGAGTGATGTTTCTTTTATATCAATATCAAAAATAGCTCCTATTATATTTAAAGAATTAAATAATTTAGAATTCTGGGTAACTTTAATAAAACCGCAATTTGAAGCTGAAAAAGGAGAAGTTTCTAAAGGCGGTATAATAAGAGATGATGTGCTTAGAGAAAAAATATTAAACAATGCCATTTCAAAAATCACCGAAATAGGATTTAGGGAAGTCAATAGGACAGTTTCGCCCATAAAAGGGGCTAAAGGTAATATAGAATACTTAGCTCATTTTATTATTTAATCATTTTCTATTCTATGTGTGTTTCTCTGTTTATATATTTCATATTCTTTATAGAAACTTTCTATATCATTCACCATTAAATATCCTTCATCTGATATATCTAATGATTTTATTTTTAATATTTCATCTTCTATATTCTTTTTATATTCAATTCCTATCATAGAACAAATATCATTTATATTGTATTGGAATTTTATTTTATTTATATTTTTGAATAGAAGTTCTGTTTTTATCAATGCTTCTATTATTATTACAAATTTACTTACCACCTTATTGGCATTAAAAGATCTTATTCTAGAAATTGTACCGTATATTCTCATACTCATCATCTTTACAAAGTATAATCTAAGATTTCTATCAGACTGCACCAAATTCATAGCATCTTCTTTTTTTACTAACTGAATAATAGAGTCTTCTAAAACTATAGCTGTAGTTGAAAGATATTTCTTATTTTTGGAAATAGGTGCGTATCCGTTTAGCACATCATCAGTAGATAATACTCTTCTAGTTACCTGTTTAGAATCAAATATATTATATACTCCAATTTTTCCATACTTTATTATATAAAGATAATCTTTGCTTTGAAGCTCTGTATATAAACAATATCCTTTTTTATATTTATATATGTTAGCCTCTATGTTTTCAGGCTCTTCTATTGGTTTTAGATTTTTATATAAATTATTAAGCTCTTCTTTTCTTTCTTCATCATTAGGGTGAAGTTCAATATATTTTTTGTACAATTTATATGAAGCATCAAAAAATCCATTATTAATATATATTTTACACATTTCTATAATATTAAGCTTTGAAGATTTACTATGGCTGTTGTAATACGGATTATTTTCTTTATGCAAAAAGTAATAATATCTGTTAAGCCATCTTTCTATATTAATAATAAGATAATCATATATTTTATTTATGAGACTTATATTATTTATTTTTTCTATTTCATTAATATTCATCTCTATTACTTCGGTATCTTCCAATGCTTTCACTGTAGAGAAATAAGGTTCATTTAAAACTGCATTGAATAATCCTATAATTTCACCTTCTTTATATTCCACAGTATAATTATCAGCGAAATAACTATATACTACTACTTTTCCTTTTTTTATTATATAAAAAGTATATTTAGGTTCCTGACCTTCTATAAATACTGTAGCAGATTTATTAAAATTTATACTTTTGTACTTTAACATAAATAATCCCTATTATTGTTTGTAAATATTTTAATACATTTATAGTGTATGTCAATAATTATTTTTTTGATATTCATAGTATTCTTGAAAAAAATCATTAATATTGGCAATTTTTATATATTTATCATTTACTATCTCTAAAGATTTTATCTCTTTTACATTATTAATAATGTCATCTATTTCTAAATTTAGAGAATTTTGTATATCATAGATAGTATAGCTTAATATAATTGTGTTTATATCATCGAATAAAGTTTCTATTTTAAGCAAAGCTGATATAAATATGAATAATTTTAAAATTTTATTTTTTTCTTCTATTGCTTTTATCCTAGATAAAATATTTATTACTTTCATTGACATCATTTTTACATGGCAGCTTCTAAAATGCTTATCTTTTATCAGCATTTCTATATATTCTTCTTTAGTTACTATTTTTATATAAGAAGTTTCCAAAGCAATAGCTGAGGTTAATAAAGGCTTATACTCTAATTTGGGTTCATATCCATCAAGAACATAATTTTTTTTGTAAATGTCTTTAAGTAAAAGTTTTCCGTTTATAATATTATATATTCCTATTCTCCCAGATAATATTATATATAAATTATTACTTGCTTTAAATTCTGTAAATAAAGAGCTTCCTTTTTTATATAAAAATATATTTGAAGTAAACATACTTGGATTATTAGGCTTGGGAAGTTTTGATAATTCTTTTTTTGTATATTCTATATCATCTTTATCTTCTAATGTATCTATATAGCTTTCATATAATCTATAGGCAGTATCAGGAAATTCATTTTTTATATATATTTCTGCCATAATAAATATATTTTCTTTATAATATAAATCTACTTTGTTTTTTACTAAATTTATATAATAACGGGAAAGCCAAGTTTCTAATGTAGTATTAAAATAATAATATATTGTTTTTATTAAATCATTATTTGTGATATTGTTTATATCCGATAATGATAACTCTAAAACTTCAACATCCTCTTCAGCTTTTATATTTACATTATAAGGCTCTCCTGAAGCTAAATTTACTAATCCTATGATATGTCCAACTTTATATTCTTTATTATAATTATCAGAATTTATTGCGTAGGATATTGCTTTACCTTTTGTTATTATATAAAAATAATCTTTTGGAAAATTTCCTTCCTCGTATATAAAAGAAGACTTTGAGAATTTTATAGTTCTGTAATTATTCATGTTTTATTATGTATATTTAATATTTGTAGCACTATTAATGGCAGAATTATACTATATGATATAATTATGTCAACAAAAAAATAATTGTAATATTCTTTGAAAAAATTATATAATTTGAATATTATATTTGATATAAAAATTAATTTGTATAACTTTCATATTCTTTAAAATACTTATCTGTATCTGTAATTATGATATAATTAAAACCATCAATTTCCAAATGATCTATATTTTTTAATGCATTTGTTATTTCATTTATATCTGCATTATCGTGCATCATATTTTTTATATCTTCTATCTTATAGTATAGTCTTATATATGTTTTTTCATAAAATAAAGTCTCTATTTTTAGAATAGCGTATATTATCAATATTAATCTATCTTTTAATTGTGTTTTCTTTATAGATTTAATTTTTAATATTGTGCTTATAACTTTCATAGAAATCATTTTTATAATTTGGAATTTTAATTCGGAATTATCATGAAGCATTGTTATTAATTCTTCTTTAGTCATAATATCTATAATAGAATCTTCTAAAACTACAGCAGTTGTAAATAGAGTTTTATACTCAAGTGCAGGTGAATAGTCATCAATAATAAATTGTGTCGGATATAGTATTCTAGTAATATAATTAGAATCTGCTATATTATATATTCCAATTCTTCCTGATCTTATATAATAAACATGATTTGTAGTCTCAAGCTCATTGTATATACAATATCCTTTATACATCTTATAAGAATTACCGCCTATATTTTCAGGTTCTTTTGATATAATTAGAGTTTTCATAAATTCTTTGACATTATTAATATCATTAATATTATCACTATTGCTGAACAGCTTAATATACGATGAGCATAATCTATAACTAGCATCTGTAAACCCATTATTTTTATAAATAGATGCCATAGTTAATATTTCTTCTTTATTGTATAGGTCTATCTTATTTTTTACTATTAAACTATAATATTTACTAAGCCAAACTTCCAATACAAATGATAAATAATTTAATATTTTATTTATTAAATGTTTATTATTAATTCTATTTATATCTTCTACTTTTATTTCAAATAGTTCAGTATCTTCTATTGCCTCTACCGTAGAATAGTAAGGCTCTTTTGTTATAGATGCTATTAAACCTATAATATTTCCCATTTTATATGTATATGAATTGTCGTAAAAACTATTATAAGAGATAACGCTTCCTTTCAAAATTATATAGAAACAATCTTTAGCCATTTGAGAATTTTTTAATATAATATCACCTTTTTTATATTTAACTAACTTGTATTTTTCCATAAATATATTCTCTCAAATATTATTTATTTTTATTAAAAAATTATAATACTTAGAAAAATTATGTCAACAATAAAAGATTATATTATATAACTTTTGTATTATTTAATGACAATTTCATATAATTATGTTTACTAAAAAAACAATATAATAATACAAGCAAAATATTCAATCATAACTATTGAGATATATTTGGAGTAGAATTTCTCTTTCTATACATATCATACTCTTTAAAGAAATTTTTTATATTTGGTATTATTATTCTTTCATCACTAGAAAATAATATTACTTTATTTTTATTCATTTCTGATTTTATATAATTAGTATTTTCTATACCAACCATAGAACATATATCCTTAATAGTATATGACAGTTCTAAAAAATCAATATTTTTATCAAACAGCAATTCAGTTTTTACAAATGAATATACCATACTATAAAATTTTCCGAGAGGACTTTTTATTGTTATACTATAGCTTTTTATTATGGTATTGTATGTTCTCCTTGCCATTATATTTACAAGATGATACTGAAGTTTAGTATTATTAGAAGCTAACTTGAGAAAATCTTCTTTATTTATAGTTTGGAGTATCGTATCTTCTAATACTATGCATGTTGTAAGAAGAAGTTTATTTCCAAATATGGGCTTATAACCTATAATATTTCCGCTTTTAAATATTATTCTAGTAATAATTTTTCCATTAAATACACTGTAAACCCCAACTTTTCCATCTCTTATTACATATAGATTTGTCTTGCTCTCTAATTCAGAAAATATACAAGTACCGGATTTATATTCCTGCAGATTATAACCTATTTCTAAAGGCGGCTTTATGTTATAATTATTTTCTATTTCATTTATTTTATTGTTTATTTCATTATGGTCTTCATTAGGGAACATTTCTATAATTTTTTTATACATATAAAGAGCTGCTGATTTATATCCATTATTATTATAAATATTTGCAATTTCAAAAGCATCATCTTCTTTATAGCTTTCTATATTTAAAGATTCTGATAATTTATAAAAATATTTGCCTAACCATATTTCCATAAATTTTATTAAATGTTTATATATTTTTTCTATTATTTTTGTATCTTCTATATTGTATATATCGCTAGCATATATTTCTACTAACTGTACATCTGTTGCGGCTATCGCAGTTGAATAATAAGGCTCTGAAAGTATAGCAGGAACAATACCTATTATATCTCCAGAAGTAAATTCGAAATTAGTATTTTCTATAACATAATTTTTATCTACTACTATACCCTCTTTAATTATATAAAATACCTCTCTGGCATTTTCTCCAGCAACAAATATTGCCGAATCTTTTTTAAATTCAACTATATTAAAATTAATCATAATTAATACCCATAAATTTTATATATAAATATTATACTTTATAATTGGTATATAACAATATATATTAATTATTTTTTATTAGGATAAGTTATCCTCTTATAAAGCATAAAAATATAATTAATTTTAAATTTTAAAAATAACATCTTAAACTTTATTTTAATTTGTAAGTTGTAAACTAGTTTATTTAATCATTAGTATTCACTTCATTACTGCTTATTTCATTAGTGTTTCTCATTATTAAACTGCCGTTGAGCAAACTTAGTATAACAGTAAATGAATTATTAGTATTGCACTCCACATTTATTCTTATAACTCTGCCCTCTTCAGACGAGTTTTTTGCAAGCTCTATTTTTCCATCAGGCTTTTTACCAAAATAATAATTTGTTGTAATATAATATCCTTCATTCTTCCATAGATAATTGGCATACTTAACACTATAACTTATCACATCATCAACATTATAAAAATTTAATATCTTTATATCCCCTTCTTCTATATTATCTATTTTAGGACGAACTTTAAGACCTGTAACTTTATTTAAAGATGATACAGCATCATTTCCTATTATATATGATTGTTCATAAGGTCTATCTTTAGAAATCAACAGATATGTTATGATTGATACTGCAATAATAGTTATTATAGTTGGTATTATTCTTCTCATATAAAGCCTATTTATCAAAATTTTCTATAACTTTATTTTTACAAATTATATTTGCTATTATTTTATTATCCTTTTTTAATTTTCGTAATCCTAAAATAACATAAACAAAAAATACAATAAAAGAAAATATGGGACCTAAATTATGCTCTATATTTGATAATTTAGATATATATTCTCCTAGAAAATAGCCTGCTATAAGACAAATCAAAGGTATTATATAAACAAAAAAATTAATTCCCTTTTTTAATTCTTCAACTTCTATAACAACACTATCTCCTTTATCAGCATTAATTTTATTAAATGCTCTAAGTACAACAGGTTTTCCTGAATTACATATAGTACATCCATCACAGCTTGCACTTCTCTGCAATTCAACTTTAGCTATATTATTTTCATAAGTTTCTAATACCAAAGCAAATTCTCTTTTCATTATTACTCCTTTTTTATATTATCGTAACTTTTTAAAATTTTTGCAAAATAAAAATATTTCTCTGCTTTCATCTCTTGAACTTTTAGGTTTAAATACATTTACAGAATCAAAATATTCAGATAATTCTTTCTTGAATATCTGCAAATCTTTACCATCAAAAACCTTTATAAAAAAATGTCCATTCTCCTTTAATACATCTTTAGCCAAATTAAATATAGACCTGCATAAAGAAATGGAACGGAAATGATTAGTTTCCCTATCCGATGTAGTATTAGGCATAGCATCGCTTACTACAACATCAAATAAAGTATTATTGAATGATGTAATATCCATCTCTTTTATATCTCCCAATATAAATGTAAATCTTTGATGAGCAAATGAATTAGGAAGTATATCAACACCTACAACACAGCCGCTTTTCAATATTTTATTGAGCATATACTGACTGAAAGATCCGGGAGAACATCCAACATCAAGAACTGTATCTGATGCCTTTATAAATTTAAATTTATTTTGAGCTTCTTCTAATTTAAATACACTTCTAGCTTTATAATTTTCTTCTTTTGCCTTTTTAAAATAAAAATCCTGTACTTTTTTCATTTAGCTTAAACTATCCCATAAACAATTTTATACTATTTTGAATTACTTTTAAATAAAAATCAACTGCTATAAAATAAAAACAGCAATAGAATGAATATTAATCTATTGCTGTTCACATCTATAACCAACTTAAAATATTATATCATAATATCCAATTAAGTTTTTCTTCTGTTCTAGTTACACCTACAGGTAAATTAGTAAGATTAGATTTGTCAAGCAGATTCTCAAGCCTCTTTATACCCACAATATCAATTCTTGACATAGCAGCATATCTTATAGCATCAGGACTTACCATAGCACAAGTTATCAGTATGCTGTTAGCAATATTTGCATTAACCGCATAATCATATAAATTCACAAGCTCATCATTAAATATAGGACTATAAGAAGTTCTGAAATAAACTATCTTTTTAGGAGAATGAGGACTATTACTCTCTTTAGCAAAAACTATAATATATTTTTTATCAGTTACCTTAGAAGAATATGGTATGAGTCCTATGCTTGCTACAACTTTTAAAGCAGCATCAATAAATTCATCTCCCTCCAATTTAAAGAATTTTTTAATATTTTCGCTGTATCTTGAATCTTTATAATTGTTGAGTTTCTCATTAGCATCTTTATAATTAGGATCTATTACAATTATACTTTCTAATATCTCCATAGATTTATTTATATTTCCCACTATATCATAACATTCAGAAAGAGTATAAAGTATAGCCAAATTTAATTCTTTATCATAACTATCATAACTTATAGCTTTTTCCAAAGTGTTTATAGCAGCCTCAATATTTTCTAATTTAATATAACAAAGACCCATTTCATATAATGATTTAACAGCATACTCTTTGTCTTTATAAGAATTGGAATAGTACCTTATAGCAGATTTATAATCTTCTCTTCCTCTATAAGCTCTTCCTAAATTATAATTCAACAAAGGATCATCTTGAAATTTCTTGTATATATTATTCATAGCAGATATAGCATCATTGAAATTGCCCATATTAACAAAACAAAAAGCTCTATATTTTAAGGCTTCTGAATTATTAGGCTGTATATCTAATGCTTCATCAAAATACTTTATTGCTGTTTCATACTGTCTATTTTCATAATAGATTACACCTATTTCTAGTGCAACCACAAGTTTATAATCTTCTATATTAAAAAGTGTAAGATATTGAGCTAATGCTTCTTCCTTTTTACCAATTTTATTTAAAGCTCTGGATAATGATAAAATAGTTTCAGGATTATTATACCCTTCATCTATAGCATGTCTGTATTCTACTATTGCAAAAGAATATTCTTCCATCTTGGCATAGCAGTCACCCATCATAGAATGTATCTCAGCTCTTTTTATGCCTGACTTATCTTTAGCTAAAATTTCTTTAAGTTTTAATAAGGCAATATCATTTCTTCCTTCACTAAGAAATTTATTTACCTTATCAATATCAGAAGTTTTATCTGATAATTTCTTAAATAAAAACTTTCTAACTATAAGCAAAAGTGTAATGAATACACATATAAATACTATAATAGCAATATTATTCATATCTCATATCTACTCTATACTATATATAAATTCGGAATTATTATACATTATTTTAAAAAATAATTCCAATTTTTAATATAAAAAATTTATCTCTTTATCATTCTAGCAAATATTTTAAAAATTTCTGCAACTAAAATAACAATAACTGAAATTCCTACCGTTTTTAACCAAGTATCTACGCTTAAAGGTACAGTATTAAAAAATCCGCCAGCATACTGAGTTGCTAATATCTGTAATACAAAAGTAATACCCATACTTAAAAGCATTAATTTATTATTCAAAAAGTATTTAAATACGCTGTCAAATCCTAATTCTCTGCTATTAAAAGAATTAAATATCTGGAACATTACAAACATGGCAAATAATACTGTGGGCTGTTCTGCCTCTGTAACATTAAGTATATTTAATTTGCTTTGAAGCATAAATAATACTATCATAATGGTAGCTGAAAATACTATTTTAAATATCATCTTTTTAGTTACGATACTTGCATTTCTTTTTGTAGGCATCCTTTTCATCAAGTTGTCTCTTATAGGTTCTAGTCCCAAAGCTATAGCTGGAGGTCCGTCCATAATAATGTTTATCCATAATAACTGTATGGCAGAAAAAGGCGATTTCAAACCTGTCAATGTAGAAATGAGAACAACCACTACAGAAGCTAAATTAACTGTAAGCTGAAACTGTATAAATCTCTGGAAATTATCATAGATTCCTCGTCCCCATTGAACAGCTTTAACAATAGTAGCAAATGAATCATCAAGAAGAACTATATCGCTAGCCTCTTTTGATACTTCTGTACCTGTTATACCCATAGCAACGCCAACATCGGCATTTTTAATCGCAGGAGCATCATTAATACCATCTCCTGTAACAGCAACTACATTCCCCATCTCTTTTATGGCATTAACTACACGCATTTTTACTGTAGGAGTGCTTCTTGCTATAACTGATATCTTACTTAAATTTTGTTTTAATGTGCTGTCGTCCATAGCATCAATATCTTTTGCCTCAAGAACTATGCTGTTTTCATTAAGTATTTTTAATTCTCTAGCTATAGCAGTTGCTGTAACTATATTATCACCTGTAAGCATTTTTATGTTTATTCCAGCACTTCTGCATTGTTCAACAGCATCATAAACCTCTTTTCTTACAGGGTCTGATATTGCTACAAATCCGTCATATATCATATTACTTTCAAGTTTTTCTCTATTATTTTCAACATTATCATCTACTATCTTGTGAGCAAATGCTATTACCCTTTTCGCTTCATTTTGGAATTTTTCTATTGCCTCTTCAATACCTTTTTTCTCAGCATCACCTATACTGCACATAGCCATTATTTTTTCAGGGCTTCCTTTTGTAAATACAATAGTTTCATTATCTATCTTGGCAACTGTTGTCATGTTTTTTGTATCTGATGAGAAAGGATATTCATATATTATTTTTGATTTCTCTCTTATCTCTTTATAATTAAATCCAGACTTGCTTGCTGCTACAAGTAATGCACATTCTGTAGGGTTTCCCAAAAACTTAGCCTGATTATCTTTATAATCAACATCTGCTGTAGAGTTGATAGCAAAGTTTTTTATAATCTTTTCATTTTTAATATTTTCAGGCTCTATATATTCACCATTAGCAAATAATTTATTTAATGTCATTTTATTTTCTGTAAGAGTACCAGTCTTATCAGAACAAATAACATTTACACTTCCTATAGTCTCACATGCCACCATCTTTTTTACTAAAGCATTTTGTCTAGCCATTTTTATAATGTTTATAGAAAGAGAAACTGCAACTATTGTAGGAAGTCCCTCTGGTACAGATGCTACAATCAAAACTATACTTGTAATAAACGCTTCAGAAATAGTATCAAAACTAGCATTACCTGTTCTTATAAAATTAACTACTTGAATAATAAATACTATTACAGCAGCAGTTATACCAAATGCCGCTATTCTTTTTCCTAAAAGAGCGAGTTTTTCCTGTAAAGGAGTAGAAGTTTTCTTTGTTTTTGAAAGCTCTCTAGCTATTTTACCAAACTCTGTGGCATCTCCTACAGAGGTAACTACCATTTTACCATTACCTGTAGTAACAAATGAACCCGAATAAGCCATATTTATTCTCTCAGCTACAGGAGTTTTTTCATCTGTGAGTATAGCTTCAGCATCTTTTTCTACAGGCTCACTTTCTCCTGTTAAAGCTGATTCATCAATATTAAGAGATACGCTTTCTAATAATCTGCCGTCAGCCGGAAGTTTATTTCCTGTTTCTATAAAAGCAATATCTCCTACAAGCAAATCTTTCTGATTGATTATTTCTATATTTCCGTCTCTTATAACTTTTACTCTAATATCCTCATTAATACTATTCAATGCTTCAAATGCTTTGGCACTTTTACCTTCCATAACTATAGTAATAGTAATAGATAAACTTATAGCCAAAAATATACCCAAACATTCTAAAAAGTCAGCATGTCCTCCATTAAAATATGCTAAAGTATTTACACCTATTGCTATAATGCCTGCAAATATAAGCATTAATATCATAGGTTCTTTCAATGCTTCTAATATTTTTTGAATTAAAGTAGCCCCTTTTTCTTTTGTAAAACTATTGGCACCATATTTTTCTAAACTAGTTTTTCTGCCGTCTTCAGTTAACCCAATTTTAGAATCAACTTTGAGTTCTTTAAGAATATCTTCTTTACTTCCTAAAAAACCATTCATAAATTACCTCCTATTTAATTATTAAAAATAAAATGCATAAAAAAAGACTCATGCATAAATAAATCATCAAAGAATAGAAGATTACACTAATCTTTAAAGATTTATTTATACTTGAGTCTCATTAATTAAGGCTAACCAAACTCTACCAATTAAGAGCTGCGATGTTGGCTTTGCCACGTGAAATACGCCAATTACTCCCTCATGAGTATTTAATTATGTATATTACTATTATAGCAAATAAAAAAATAATGTCAATATATTTTACTATTTTTTAATTTATAATTCAAACACAAAAATGGATAAATTAACAAATATACCAATTATAGTTTATAAAAAATGAATATTCATTATTGACTTTTAATAAACCTATTATATCATTATAATATAGATTATAGTAAGGTAAATTTTATTTATGATAATATTGCTATATATCAATAATATTTATTTTCTTAACATATTCGTAAAAATAATATTTAAATACTATATAAACTTATTTTATATTTTCAATAATTTTTGTTAGGAGAAAATTATGATTAAAAAAATTTTATTAACAATATTTATATCTCTATTAATGTTAAATTGTTCAGCAACAATAACAGACCCAAATCCAGAAAAGGAAATTAATATTGGAGATGGAAGTTTTATAGATCCTACAGAAAATCAAAGTACTCAGCCAGAAGAAATTATAATAACAGATCAAGCACAAATATCTGAATTTATAAAAAATCATAACGGAACTTATTATTCAAGATACGAGGATAATAGTCTTGGGCTTAGATATATAATAGACGGCGATTTAATATATAATGGATATGGTACCAAAGTTGAAGCAACAATGAAAACTTTAGTAGGAAATAAACTTCAAATATATATAGAAGGTAAGCCTGAAAGTCCCGGTATTAATTTAGGGTATGATATGAATGATGAAATGTATACTTTTAATTTCGGAAGCGATGGAAATATTTATCTCTTTGCAAATGCAATATTCCACAAAGAAAATTATCAAAAACCAACCATAGGCTATGAGACAAAAATCGGAGACCCTATATCAGAATTAATAACTTATTCAGGAAACTACTACTATTATGACTATGATGATACTAAAAAATATTATATACTTATAGATACAGCCGGACAAGTGTATATGGATGATAATTTTAAAATCAATTATTCAAAAGCAGAATTAAGTAATAATGTATTAATAATAACATATAAACAAACCGGAGGAACTTCAAGTAAACAAGAACTTCATTTTTATAATAAAGATGAAAATCAAGATTATAAATTAATATTTGGCAATACTTGGATTAATAATCAATTACAGTATGAAACTTTAACAAAATACAATCTATTTAGCCCATATAGCGGTACATATAAATCAACAGATAGCAGCACAACTTTAACAATAACAACTACTGATGCTCAATTAAATACTGTGCCATATAGCTATACACCTGTTATCATTGGAAATACTTTAACTATATATCAGTATTCTTCGAGAGAAGGTACAAAAGAGCATAAATTTGTATTTAATGATGATAAAAGCAAAGCAGTATATACAAAACCAGATGGTACAGCTATTGAATTAAATAGATACTAAAAATTATTTCATAAAAATAAATAATTAAATTATTATAACAAATAATGATATTGATTTTTTTACAATATTAACATATTATTTAAAAAATAATATTTTAATTTACAAAGGAGTAAAAATGATTAAAAAATTTTTATTAATTATGTCATTAGTAATGATTATATTTATTACTGGATGTTCAGGTAATAATACCAAAGAAATAAAAACAGATGCTGTAGAAATATCAAACTTTCTAAAAGGATATGACGGCCGATACTATCATGAACATGAATTTACAAATGGAAGCTACACTCATGTCGTATTTAGAATAGAAAATGGAAATATATACATAGGAGAAGATAAAAATCCAATAACTAATTTATCTTTATCAAAAAATTCATTGTTAATGGATATTAATGGAAACTCTCAGTTAAGTAACACATATAATCAAATATATTCAATACTTGAAGTTAATCTTTTTGATGATCATATAAAATTCAGCGGAAAAAATATCTTTGATAAAGAAGATTTTAATATTCCTGATGAAGACTATGTAGTAATAAATAAAATTAAAGGATTGGAAGCATATACTGGTAATTACTATATACCAACTTTCGATACTAATGGTCAAATCAAAACTAAAAATTATACTATTTTAATAGACAAAGAAGGTAATATATACGGATATAAAGGAATGACAAATGTGGGAATGACTTTCACATTACAAGATAATGTTTTAAAATCAGAACATTATGACAATAATAATGAAAAGGTTATAATGTCGTATGAATTAGAAAAAGATAGAATAATATATAAAATAGATTTTATATATGGAAAAGAATATTCTTATGAATTAATGAAATCAGATCTATTTACTCCTTATTTAGGAACATATTCATCAGGAGATATAGTTTTGAAAGTAGAAGAAAATATTGCTACAATCAGCACCATGAAAGAAGGAAACTATCATTCTGAAATAATAAATAATGACAATTTAACAATATCAGAGATTTTATTTTCAAATGATGCTGCAATAGAAAAAATAGATCATAAAATAACATTCAGCAACGATAAAACAACAGCTACATATACTAAACCAGATGGAAGCACTGTAGAATTGACTAAGCAGTAAAACAATTCTTCAATATAAAAATTAAAGTCCTATTCATATTATTTATGGATAGGATTTTTTACAATAAAAGATTACAGTATTACATATTTATAAAGAAACCTATACCAAACAAAATAGTTCATAAAATATAATTTAATTAAATAATATACTTTAATATAACAAATAAATTAAAAAAAATAATTCATAGTTATTTTAGGAATGAGTTTTTTAGTAAAATTTATTTGAAAAAAAAACTATTATATGATAATATATCAAAATATATCATTTGGAGCAATAAATGAGAAGAGGTAAAAAAAATCCATTTCAAAAAGAAGTTGAAAGAAAATTTGGAACTAGCGGATTTGAACTTAATTCTTTTTTATCCGGCGGTAAAAAAATGAAAGTTACTAAAGAAGAAATAGAAGACAGATATGATATAACTCTTGAACAATTTGCATATTTTGCACAAATATCCGGATATAAAGTTCTTGCAGATAGCAAAGCTCTCATTATATTTAAATAAATTTATGAATAATAACTTTAATGTACTGATTCTAAATGATTTATGCTCCTATGGTAAGGCATCTTTAACAGTCAATATACCCATATTATCTCATTTTGGTATCAAAGTTTCACCTCTTGTCAGTGTTATACTTTCAAATCATACCGCTTTTGAGTCTTTCTGTGCTTTTGATTTAACTGAACAATTAGAAAAAATTGTAGAAGAGTTAAAATTAAGAAAACCTAATTTTGATGCTTTTTATGTAGGATGGGTAGCTTCTGGTAAACAGCCTGATATTGTTGTAGATATAATAAAGAGTTTTAATATTGGAACTATTCTTATAGATCCGATACTTGGTGATAATGGTAAGCTATACCCTTCAATGTCTAATGATCATGTAGATGCTATGAAAGAATTAATAAAATATGCTGATATAGCAACACCCAATATTACAGAATTGGCTATATTATTAGGAAAAGATCCTTCTATAAAATATAATGAAGAAGAAGTTAAAGACATGGCAATAGAACTCTCTAAAATTGGTCCGAAAACAGTAATCGTTACAAGTGTTTCAAAAGATGATAATATAGGAAGTCTATGCTATAAAAATAATAATATAATAACTAGCTATTATCCTAAAATAGATATAATGATACCGGGTACAGGAGATGCTTTCGGAGCTTCATTATTAGCATATATATTAAAAGGTGATACTATAGAAAATGCTTTGAAAAAGTCAACAAAGTTTATATATAATTGTGTTGAAGCTTCCATAAAAGATAATGATGAACGAGTTTATGGAATAGCAATAGAAAAAAGACTTAATTTACTTTAATCATAAAAAATATGCTCACTCGTATCCCCACCCTATAGACTTTCTATTATTTTATGTCATTTCTTCTTTATATTATTTTTTAACTTTAACTGTTATTTTAGCTGCCCGCCCAATTTTTTTAAAAATTTATTGCGGCAATTACCGCACGATAAACAAAATTATAAATATAATATAATGAATAATTATAATTTAAATTATTAATAAAGAACTGTTTAACGTGCGGTGTAAAAAATAAAAATATAATAAAAATTTGGGTGGGAATGCTTTAACAAATTAAGTAAAAAAATTAATAAACACTTTTATATTAGTAAAGCATAGAAAAGCATAAAAGGCGGGATTTCAATATGCACTTTATGCTTTATTATTTTACTCTATTATTTTATTTTGAACATAATCAATTTCTTTTAATATTATATTTCTATTTTCTAAGTCTCTTCCCCATACAGCTTTACTTAAAGCAGTTTGATAGTTATTCAAAGCCTCTTTAAGTAAATTTGTTGTATTTCCATCTATATATTTTTCTGCCCTAAATTTATAAATATCCGCTAAAAGTTTATATCCGCTGTAATCATCAGGGAGTAAAGCTAAATAATTTAAAGCATAAGTTTCAGCATCCATATCATTTTTTAAATTGTTAAGATAAATCAAAGCAGCTCTGTAATTAGCAGCAGCATAATTCTTTTTCATTTTCATTATATCTTCATAATCTGATAATGCTGATTTAGTATTACCCATAAGTTCATTTATATATGCTCTTTGATAAATATAATCAATATTCTTGCTATCAAATGATAAAGCATTATTAATTATATTTAAAGCTTCACTATAATTACCAATTTTGGTATAAATCTTTGAAGCAGCATAAAGTTTATCAGGATTATTAACATTTGCACTTATTAACTTTTGAAGCTCCTCAGAAGAAGGATTATAATTATCTATATTAACAGCACTTTCGGCTGCATATAGAGGATTAATATCAATATATTTAGCTGCCCTATCATAACATAGAATGGAATATTCATATAAATAAGCTCTATTATATACACTGCCCAACAATAAATCTTTTCCGCCATTAACATTAATATATTCAGTAATTCTATTAACGATGTTAAATCCTTCTATATTATATTCATATATATATGCCTCGGCAAGTCTTATTCTATTTTCTATATAAGCAGGAGAAATTCTCAAAACCTCTTTCATAATAGAAGATAAACTGACATAAGCACTTATATTATTATAATATCCAATAGAACTTAAATAAGAATCTATATACATTTCATTTTGAACAGCAATAGCATCATAATTGCTTCTATTTCTTCTTACAGCCAAAGCAGCAGTTTCAGATGCTTCTTCATATCTCTTATTATCATATAAATATGCAGCATAAAGCCCATAAGTTAATGACTCAATATGTTTTATATAAGCAACATCATAATTTTTATTTCTCAAATCAGATATATAAGCTAAAGCCTCATTAAATTGATTAAATCTAATAAATTCAAATATTCTATCTGTAACCAAATTCAAATGTAATTTTAATTCCTCTTCCCAATATTCAGTAGCTTTTATATCTATAGCATCTCTCTCCTTTTGATAAACAGATGTATCATTATTTGAAGCTCTAATACCTAACATCTTTCTAAGTAGAAGAACATTATTAACACTTATTGTATTTGAATTAAAATTTTCTTTTAATATATTGATAGCTTCATCTATAGAACCTAAATTATTATAAGCATCAGCAATATAACCTATTCTAATCTGTTCTTCATTTCCTACAAATTTATATTTGGAAAGCAGCTGCATTATATCAACATAATACTTTTTCTGCTTTAGCAACTCTGCCTTATCTAATATTTTATTATATTCTATATTATTTAACAAACCGTCTACTATATCTTTATAAGATGATACGGATTTTAATAATTTGTAAGCCTCATCATATTTTTTTTGTCTTATCAAACTTCTACTATAATCAATCTTATTTTCATCAGAAATATTATATAAATTAAGAATCTGAGATATTATTCTATCCGGATAATAACTATAGCCTAAATCATATAACATAGATGCAAATGTCTCATATAATCTAGGTTTATTATATGTATATTCTAAACCTGTTTCTAATATTTTTATAGCCCCAGCTTCATTTTGTTCATATAAATATATTTGAGCTAATATAGCATAAGCTTCATCAAAATCCCTTACAGATGAAATAAGTTTTAATAATATACTTTTTGCATTATTATAATCTTCCAAAGCAAAATATGTTTTAGCCAAAGCAACTGTTATTTCCGGATAATCAGAAGAATATGAAGATATATTATTTAATATATTTATTGCATTTGTATAATTTCGAGATGAAAAACTTTTATCCCAGGAATATAGTTCTCTTTTCACAGCAGCATTACTTATTTTTGTCTGAATTCTAATCTTTTCTTCATTATTAGAATATCTCACCTTTCTATAATTATTTATTGCACTGTCATACTGTTTATTCAAATAATTTATATCTCCAAATCCTTCATTTGCATACGAATTATTTTGCTTTACACAAGCATTGAAATAATAATCAGCACTCTTAACATCTCCATTTTTTAAAGCAGAATTACCAGCTAAAAAAAGCCAATGAGGATTATTAGTTGCTTTATATGCAGTAATACATAATCTTAAAGTTTCCTCATATTCATTAATAGTATCAAAAAAATCAAATATCATACCATAAACTATATTATGATCTTTTTCTTCTATGTATAGAGATAAAAGTTTTTTAAAATCTAAAGAAGCATAATAAAGATCAGCCCTTCTATAATATGAAAGCCCTCTAAGATAATATATTTCATAATAATCTCTATAATTATTTTCTAAAGAATTACACAAATTAATTGCATCAAAAAAATTACCGTCTTGCATAAATTTTCTAACTTTATCTAATTCTTTATTTAAATCATATTGAGCATTTGTTGCTAAATTATTTTTATTTGTATTTACAGTTATACTTTCCAAAGTTATATTTGCATTTCTATCACTCATTACAGTATGATATTGTAAAATATCTCTAGAATATGCCGAAATATATATAGTAAAAATTATAAATAAAATTTTATTTATTTTCATAACAAGTCCTTATTTATCATTTCAAATATCGGAATGGAATTTGGTATATTTTAATTATGACGGATAAAAAATGAAAGAAATTATTGTGTTAATATCTAATGCTAGTAATATAAAAGATAAATCTAATCAATTTATGCTTAATATGATAGAACATTTTTACAAATCATCTATAAAAATAACAGTATTTTCAAAATCATTTCCAAAGAATTTTCCTGCTTATATTACAAGAAAACATTTATCTTTATTATTTTTAAAAAAGTCGGCAAATAATATAGCAAATATTGCTGAAAATTCTGATGCAATTATAGCTGTAGATTTTCCCATGAATATAGCAGCATCTATGGCTAAAAATATTCTAATAAAAAAAAGAATAAACAAATTACCTGTAATAATATGGTATGCTTTAAATTTCCAAAATCATTTATATTTTCATGAGAAAAAAGACAGTAAAACAACATTAATAGATAAAAGACTTATGAAATTGGATTATGAACATACTGATAATATTGATATAATAATATGCGGAAGTAAAAAAACAAAGGAAAGATTATTATATTTACATAAAGATATAAAAAATATAGAAATCATACAGCCTTATTTCTCTCCTTATATATTTATTAATAATGATAAAAAATCTAAAAAAGACAAATCAATAATAATATTTTATAATAAAGAGGATAGTATTTTCAAATGTACAGCAGCTTATGCCCAATACCTGAAAGAAAGTGATGATATATATAAATTAAAAATAATAGGATATGATAAAGAATTAAAAGAAAATATTCATAAATTATCTATAGAACAATATGTTGAATTTATAGATGAAGATGATAATAGACAAATAGGAAAAGAAATAGAAACTTCAAACTGCATGATAATACATAATATAAAAGATTCTTTCTATACTCAGTTAATAGCAGCTTGGCATTATAAAACATTGCCTATAATAGATGCTAAAAGCTCATCTGCTGAAATAGCATCTGATGAGAAAAATGCATTAATATACAATTCAAAAAATCCAATATCAATAATATCAAAAATAAAAAAAATGACTGAAAATAACAAATCTTATGAATTATTTATGTCATCAATAGATGAAATTCAAAATACAGATAAAATATTAAAATTAATCTATAACTTCAATCATAATTAAAAAAGGAGGATAATTCCCCCTTTTATAATTATTAATTTACTATCACCAATTAGTTTTATTAGGTTTTCTTAAAGCAGGCTCATCATTAGGAGGCATAACCTTTTTAAGTTCATTAAATAATCTTTTCTCCTCAGCAGACAATTTAGATGAAACATCTATATTCACTACAACAAATAAATCTCCCCTACCGGATCTGTTTATATGAGTAGCACCGCTTCCTTTTAATTTAAATATTTGTCCGCTATTAGTTCCAGCTGGAATTTTTATTTTCACTTTCTTTTTATCCAAAGTTTGTATATAAATATCAGCACCTAATGCCGCCTGTGCAATATTGATTCCTACTTCTGTTATTAAATCTATACCATCTCTTACAAAATAAGGATGCGGACTTACATGAATATATAGATATAAATCACCTGCTATTCCGCCTCCTACAGCCTCGCCTTCTCCGCTTACCCTAAGCTGAGTATTATCATCAATACCTTTAGGAATATTAACAGAAATAGTTTTATTTTTCTTAACAGTTCCAGTTCCTCGGCATTTCTTACAAGGAGTTGTTACTATAGAACCGCTTCCATTACATTTACTGCATGTTCTCCTTACACTGAAAAAGCCTTGAGCCATTCTAACCTCGCCGCTTCCTCCGCAAGTAGGACAAGTCTGTGTTTTTGTACCGGGTTCAGCTCCTGTACCATGACAAACATCGCAGGTATCATTTTTATCTAATTTAATTTCCATTTTCTTTCCGAAAACAGCATCTTCCAAAGATAAAGTAACATCATGTCTTATATCATTACCTCTTCTTTGAGATCTTGAACTTCTTCCGGAAAATCCGCCTCCGAAAAAGGAACTAAATATATCATCTAAATCCCCGAATCCGCCTGAACCTCCAAACATTGATGAGAAATCAAAACCGCCTCTGCCATAAGCATCAGCAAAATCACTATGAACACCCTGAAAACCAAATTGATCATATTGAGCCCGCTTTTTCTCATCAGATAAAATCTCATAAGCCTCTGTAGCCTCTTTAAATTTATCTTCAGCTTCTTTATTTCCAGGATTCCTATCTGGGTGATACTGCATAGCTAATTTTCTATATGCTTTTTTTATTTCATCGTTAGTAGCTGTTTTTGCTACGCCCAATACTTCGTAATAGTCTCTTTTATCTGCCATTTATCATATCCTCTGTATAAAATTTATCATTAAATATTAAAAATCATTTTTTTCTTCTGCCTAATATTAAACCTAATCCAATGCCTGCCGCAGCCAATCCTCCAATAATATACTTATTGGAAGATAAATATTTAATATTATACTGCATGCGGCTGTCTTTATTAGATAAAATCTCATAAGCTTCATTTATATCCACAAATCTTTGATTAGCTTCTTCATCACCAGGATTTCTATCCGGATGATATTTCATAGCCAATTCCCTATAAGATCTTTTTATTTTTTCATTGCTTGAAAATATATTAACATCAAGTATTTTATAATAATCTTTATCCATAATAAATATCCTTTAATTATATAAAAAAATTATAAACACATTTATTTTTCAAAAAACATCAAACTTTCAACTACCAATAATAAAGCAGAAGAAATCCATATAGCTCTGATTCCAAATATATTAGTAAATAAAGTTCCTAAAAAAGCTCCTAAAGCAAAAGAACATAATATTGTAATATACATCAAACCTTTTTTTAATCCTGTTTTATCTTTATTAAATAAAAATTTAAATATATTCTCTGAAGCAGACCTTAAATTACCTGTACACATATTTGTAACATAAGAAAGTCCTTCCACCTTATTAAATGTTATCATAAATATTGCCGACATAAATGATATACTTCCTACAATCACCGTATCTGAAAATGTTTGAGGCAGTAATCCTACTATAAATAGTACAATAGAGTGTATTAATATAATAACATATTCAAATTCAATAATCTTCCTTTTATTCAAAATTTGCTTTATATATAAAGCAAAAAAAATACCAATAACAAAAATTATAATAGACATAAAATAATGCAGAGTATCGTTAAATTGTTTTTTAACCAAACCCATAGCAAAAAATATTATATTACCTGTCTGAGCATAAGCAAAAACGCCTCCCCTAGTAATATAAGTATAAGCATCTACAAATCCGCCAACCATAGTAAGTATAGAAGCTACATATATAGTTTCGGTTGTATGAATGGACTCATTTTTTCTTTTAATAAAAGCTATGATATTATTTTTCACTTATCTGCCCTATTTTTATTGCCAAATATTATAACACAAAAAAATATTTTTAGAAACATTTTAATAAATGCATAATTATTAAAACATATTTAATTATAAAATCACAATTTTAAAATTTCTTCAGTACTTAAACCAGTTATTTTGCTTATTAACTTTATATCAAGATTTTCATTCTTCATAGTTTTAGCTAACACATATTTTTCTTTCTCTATACCTTTCTCTATACCTTTTTCTATACCTTTTTCTATACCTTTCTCTATACCTTTTTCTATACCCTTTGATATACCTTTTCTCTCGGCTTCTGCTAATTCATAATCAAGCATTCTTTTATTAAAATATTCATCAGCCTCTTTTCTTCTATAGCTATCTATTAAAGGATTAGTATGTACAAATGATTCGGATTTTGATTTTACCTCTTCAAATATAGTATCCTCTTTCAATAAATTTTCCATTTTATCCCCCTTAAAAAATTTTAACCAAGATAAAAATTTTTTCTCCGCTTCATCATAACTTGAATTAAAATTAAATTTAGGAAGTTCTATATAATGAAGCTGACAATGATTAGTAAGTATTCTGTTATGTTTAATCTCTTTTAAAACATAACATGTATGAATATCATTTATATCATACATCAAATTAAAATTCAAAATATTAATACTTATTACAGGACATAAATTATTATAATTATCGCCCTTATTTAACATCACAGCATAACCATTAGCCCAATAAAATAAACTTCTGTAAATAAACTCAATATTGCCCTGAGACTGTATCTCTATAATAACAACTTCTCCGCTGTCGGTAGTGCATCTTATATCCATCACAGACTCTTTAGATTCTAAATATTTGCTCAAGTTAAAAGAATTAAGAATCTCAGCTTTTATAAAAGTTTTGAAATTCATATTTTTCATAACAGAATTTATAAAACTAAGTATTATTCTCTCATTACCTTTTTCTGAAAATAAATACCTTATATAGCAGTCATTTATTCTGTTCATATTATCAACAGTGATAATTTCTTTTTTAAGTTTTTCAAGATACTCTGAATATTCCATACCAGCCTTAAAAAATAGTTGTATGCTTATTATACTAGTATTATAGTAAATTGTCAAAGAACAAAAATTTTAAATATATTTTATTATTTAGCCCATTTTGATTTTAAAAATTCTGCTACTTCCCAATGCCCATTATTTGAAGCCAACATCAAAGCTGTAACATAATTATCATCTTTAGCATTTACATCGGCTCCTTTATCTAGCAAATATTTTACTACTTCTAAATACCCTTTTTCTGAAGCCAATATCAAAGTTGTAACATAATTATCATCTTTAGCATTTACATCGGCTCCTTTATCTAGCAAA